>NZ_JBFODF010000038.1:0-122364 GCF_040908165.1 Aeromonas sp. R6-1 | reverse complement strand
CAGTAGAGGCAGTAGAGGCAGTAGAGGCAGTAGAGGCAGTAGAGGCAGTAGAGGCAGTAGAGGCAGTAGAGGCAGTAGAGGCAGTAGAGGCAGTATCAGAATCCACCAAAAGAAAAGCCGGGACAAGCCCGGCTTTTTCTTTTATCACTCAGCAGCTGCTTCAGCAGCGGCCGGGCGGTCTACCAGCTCAATGTAAGCCATAGGAGCGTTGTCACCAGCACGGAAACCGCATTTCAGAATGCGAGTATAACCGCCGGCGCGCTCCAGGTAGCGCGGGCCCAGTTCATTGAACAGCTTAGCCACGATCGCGTTATCGCGAGTACGGGCAAATGCCAGGCGACGATTAGCAACGCTATCAGTCTTGGCAAGGGTGATCAGTGGTTCAACTACACGACGCAGCTCTTTTGCCTTAGGCAGAGTCGTCTTGATGATCTCATGACGAACCAGGGAGCTGGCCATGTTGCGGAACATAGCCTGACGATGGCTGCTGTTCCGGTTCAGTTGACGACCACTCAAACGATGGCGCATGACCTTATCCTTCTAACTAAATCTGTGAAACCCGTAATCTGGATTACTCGTCAGCGATGCTGGCGGGCGGCCAGTTCTCAAGGCGCATGCCAAGAGACAGACCACGGGAGGCCAACACGTCCTTGATCTCAGTCAGGGACTTCTTACCGAGGTTAGGAGTCTTAAGCAACTCAACTTCGGTACGCTGTACCAGATCACCAATATAGTGGATAGCTTCTGCCTTCAGACAGTTCGCTGAACGAACTGTCAGCTCCAAATCATCGACAGGACGCAGCAGAATCGGATCAAACTCGGGTTTCTCTTCTTTCTTCTCGGGCACGCTGACATCGCGCAGATCCACGAAGGCTTCCAGTTGCTCTGCCAGAATAGTGGCGGAACGACGGATGGCTTCTTCCGGATCCAGAGTACCATTGGTCTCCATGTCGATAACCAGCTTGTCCAAGTCGGTGCGCTGTTCCACACGTGCCGCCTCGACATTGTAGGCGATGCGAACGATGGGGCTGAACGCGGAGTCCAGCAGAAGGCGACCGATAGGACGCTCTTCATCATCGTTGTGAACACGAGCAGAAGCAGGCACATAACCACGACCGCGCTGAACTTTCAGGCGCATGCTGATCTCAGCATTTGCACCAGTCAGGTGGCAGATTACGTGCTCCGGGTTTACGATCTCGACTTCATCACCGTGAGTGATATCACCAGCGGTAACGGGGCCTGTTCCAGACTTGGTCAGGGACAGAGTTACCTCGTCCTTGCCTTCCAGCTTCACAGCGATACCTTTCAGGTTGAGCAGGATTTCAAGAATGTCTTCCTGTACACCTTCTTTGCTGCTGTACTCGTGCAGTACTCCGTCGATCTCGACTTCAGTAACCGCACAACCGGGCATAGATGACAGCAAAATACGACGCAGGGCATTGCCCAGCGTGTGGCCAAAGCCACGCTCAAGCGGCTCGAGAGTCACTTTCGCGTGAGTCGGGCTAACTTGCTCGATGTCAACTAGCCGCGGTTTAAGAAAATCTGTTACAGAACCCAGCATTGTGTCCTCTCTTTAGAAGCTAGCTTTACTTGGAGTAAAGCTCGACGATCAGCTGTTCGTTAATGTCGGCAGACAGGTCGGAACGCTCCGGCAGGCGCTTGAAGGCACCTTCCATCTTAGCAGCGTCAACCTCTACCCAAGTCGGCTTCTCGCGCTGACCAGCAACTTCCAGGGAAGCTTTGATACGCGCTTGCTTCTTAGCCTTCTCGCGAACGCAGATCACGTCCTCAGGGGATACCTGGAAAGAAGGAACATTCACAACGCGGCCGTTTACCATGATGGCTTTGTGGCTCACCAGCTGACGAGATTCAGCACGAGTGGCGCCGAAGCCCATGCGGTAGACGACGTTGTCCAGACGACCTTCCAGCAGCTGCAACAGGTTTTCACCGGTGTTACCCTTTTGACGGGCAGCGTCGCGGTAGTAGTTGCGGAACTGTTTTTCCAATACGCCGTAGATACGACGTACTTTTTGTTTCTCGCGCAGTTGCACACCGTAGTCGGACAGACGCGCTTTACGCGCACCGTGTTGACCAGGAACGGTGTCAATCTTGCACTTAGAATCAATCGCACGAACACCAGACTTCAGGAAGAGGTCGGTGCCCTCACGACGGCTAAGCTTAAGCTTAGGACCGATATATCTTGCCATCTTCTTTCTCCAACAATCCTAGACCAAGTAGCTACAGCGTTACACGCGGCGCTTCTTGGGAGGACGACAACCGTTGTGCGGGATCGGAGTCACATCAGTAATGTTAGTGATGCGGAAACCAGCCGCGTTCAGAGCGCGGATGGAAGACTCACGACCGGGACCCGGACCTTTGACCATGACTTCCAGGTTCTTCACGCCGTATTCTTTGGCGATCTCACCAGCACGCTCAGCAGCTACCTGGGCAGCAAACGGAGTGGACTTACGGGAACCACGGAAACCGGAACCACCAGAGGTAGCCCAAGACAGAGCATTGCCCTGACGGTCAGTAATGGTCACGATTGTGTTGTTGAAAGATGCATGAACGTGCGCAATACCGTCGCTCACTTGCTTTTTAACGCGCTTGCGAGCACGAGTCGGAGTTTTAGCCATTTTCTACCTTCCCGTTACTTCTTGATAGCCTTGCGCGGACCCTTACGGGTACGAGCGTTGGTCTTGGTACGTTGACCACGAACAGGCAGGCTACGACGGTGACGCAAACCACGGTAGCAACCCAGATCCATCAATCGCTTGATGTTCATGGAAATCTGACGACGCAGGTCACCTTCGACGGTGAATTTACCTACTTGTTCACGCAGACTCTCGATCTGAGCTTCGTCCAGGTCTTTAATTTTCACATTCTCAGCGATACCGGCTGCGGCACAGATGGCCTTGGAGCGGGTACGACCGACGCCATAAATAGCAGTCAACGCAATGACTGCATGTTTATGGTCAGGAATGTTAATGCCAGCGATACGGGCCACTATTCACTCCTACATATAGTAGATAACGACCACCACAAAGCCCGTGAGCGGATACGTGGCGGTCAACCAATACACAACAAAAGTTGGCTGGCTATATTAGCCAGCACAACTATTTGTTGCAAGTACTAACCGTAAAAAATTAGCCTTGGCGCTGTTTATGCTTTGGCTCGCTGCAAATCACACGCACCACACCGTGACGCTTGATGATTTTGCAGTTACGGCAGATTGCCTTAACGGAAGCACGAACTTTCATTGCTTAACTCCGTAACTACGCCGACCTTTAGCGGCCGTAGCCCTTCAGGTTGGCCTTCCTCAGGACGTCGCCATATTGATGAGACATCATATGGGTCTGAACCTGAGCCATGAAGTCCATGATAACTACCACGATAATCAGCAGCGAGGTGCCACCGAAGTAGAACTGTACGTTCCAGGCAGTCATCAGGAACTGGGGTACCAGACAGATAAAGGTAATATAGAGCGCACCTGCCAATGTCAGGCGAGTCATAACCTTATCGATGTAACGTGCTGTCTGCTCGCCCGGGCGGATCCCCGGGATAAAGGCTCCACTCTTCTTCAGGTTATCTGCTGTCTCGCGGGGGTTGAACACCAGCGCGGTATAGAAGAAGCAGAAGAAGATAATGGCTGCTGCATAGAGCATCTCGTACAAGGGCTGACCCGGCTGCAGGACCATAGAGACCTGTTGCAGAATGTCAGCGATCTTGCCCTCGCCCTGACCAAACCAGGAGGTAATGGTACCCGGGAAGAGGATGATGCTGGATGCGAAAATCGCAGGAATCACACCGGCCATATTCACTTTCAACGGCAGGTGTGTGCTTTGCGCAGCGAATACCTGGCGGCCTTGTTGACGCTTGGCATAGTTAACGACGATACGACGCTGACCACGCTCCACGAACACCACAAAGTAAGTCACAGCGAAAACAATCAAGCCCAGCAACAACAACAGCAGGATGTGCAATTCCCCTTGACGTGCCTGTTCGGCCGTAGCGCCAATGGCATGAGGCAGACCGGCGACGATACCTGTGAAGATAATCAACGAGATACCATTACCAATCCCACGCTCGGTAATCTGTTCACCCAACCACATCAAGAACATGGTACCGGTGACCAGACTCACAACGGCTGTGAAATAGAAGCCCAAACCCGGATGAGTCACGAGTCCTTGCATCATATTCGGCAGACCTGTTGCAATACCAATGGCCTGGAACGTTCCCAAAACCAGCGTGCCCCAACGGGTATATTGGCTAATCTTGCGACGGCCGGATTCACCTTCTTTCTTGAGTTCAGCAAGAGCAGGGTGAACCACAGTCAGCAACTGGATAATGATCGACGCCGAAATGTACGGCATGATCCCCAGTGCAAGAATAGAAGCACGCGAGAGTGCACCACCACTGAACATGTTGAACATCTCAATGATGGTGCCCTTCTGTTGTTGGAACAACTCGGCCAGTACGGCGGCGTCAATACCAGGGATCGGCACATAAGAGCCTGCACGGAACACGATAATTGCCCCGAGAACGAAGAGCAGACGGCTCTTCAGTTCGCTCAGACCACCTTGTGCTTTAACATCCAATCCTGGTTTCTTAGCCATTGTACTGATTATTCCTCGATTTTACCGCCAGCGGCCTCGATGGCTGCACGTGCACCCTTGGTGACGGACAGACCACGAACGGTCACAGCACGGTCAATGTTGCCAGACAGAACAACTTTAGCGAACACGATGTTTTTGGTAATAACACCGGCTTGCTTCAGAGTGCTCACGTCGACCACATCACCTTCTACCAGGGCGATTTCGTTCAGGCGCACTTCGGCAGAAACCAAAGATTTGCGAGAGAAGAAACCGAACTTCGGCAGACGGATTTTCAAAGGCATCTGGCCGCCTTCAAAACCGTTGCGGACCTTGCCGCCACCGGAACGAGAGGTTTGACCTTTAACACCACGACCACCGGTCTTGCCCAGACCAGAACCGATACCACGGCCCGGACGGTGCTTGACGCGCTTGGAGCCAGCGGCCGGAGACAGAGTATTCAGACGCATGCTTAGCCCTCCACCTTAACCATGTAATAAACCTGGTTGATCATACCGCGTACGCAGGGAGTATCTTCCAGCTCAACGGTGTGACCAATGCGACGCAGACCCAGACCACGCAGAGTCGCCTTGTGCTTTGGCAGACGGCCGATAGAGCTGCGAGTTTGAGTTACTTTTACAGTGTTAGCCATGTCGCATTACCCCAGAATTTCTTCAACGCGCAGACCACGCTTGGCCGCGATCTGTTCCGGTGATTGACCGTGAACCAGAGCGTCGACAGTTGCGCGAACAACGTTGATTGGGTTGGTGGAACCGTAGGTCTTGGCCAGCACGTTGTGGATACCAGCAACTTCCAGTACGGCACGCATGGCGCCGCCTGCAATGATACCAGTACCTTGGGAGGCCGGCTTCATGAACACGGTGGAACCAGAGTGAACGCCACGCACCGGGTGGTGCAGGGTGCCGTTGTTCAGCTCAACCTTGTTCAGGTTACGTTTAGCCTGTTCCATCGCCTTTTGAATGGCGGCCGGAACTTCACGGGCCTTACCGTAACCGTAACCTACACGGCCGTTACCATCACCCACCACGGTCAACGCGGTGAAGGACATGATACGACCACCTTTAACAGTTTTCGAAACACGGTTTACTGCAATGAGCTTTTCTTGCAGTTCGCCGGCTTGAGATTCGACTTTAGCCATCTTCGACTCCTAGCTTAGAACTGAAGACCAGCGTCACGAGCAGCGGCAGCCAGAGCGGCTACACGACCGTGATACTTGAAACCGGAACGATCGAAAGATACGTTCTGAACGCCTTTGGCAATAGCACGCTCAGCGATAGCCTTACCTACAGCGGTAGCAGCATCTGCGTTACCGGTGTATTTCAGAGCTTCACTGATGGCTTTCTCTACTGTGGAAGCAGAGGCCAGAACTTCGGAACCGTTGGCTGCAATAACCTGCGCATAGATATGACGCGGGGTACGGTGAACAACCAGACGGGTAGCTCCCAGTTCCTGCATCTTTTTCCGAGCACGAGTAGCACGACGGAGACGAGCTGCTTTCTTGTCCATAGTGTTACCTTACTTCTTCTTAGCTTCTTTAGTACGCACTTGCTCGTTGGCATAGCGTACACCCTTGCCCTTGTAGGGCTCCGGAGCGCGGTAAGCACGGATATCGGCGGCGACTTGGCCAACCAGCTGCTTGTCCACACCACGCAGAATGATCTCAGTGGCGGACGGACATTCAGCGGTGACACCAGCCGGCAGCGCATGCTCAACCGGGTGAGAGAAGCCCAGAGCCAGCGCGACAGCATTGCCCTTGATGGAGGCCTTGTAGCCTACACCAACCAGCTGCAGCTTGCGCTCGAAGCCTTGGGTAACACCGAATACCATGTTGTTGACCAATGCACGTGCAGTACCGGCCTGAGCGTCAGCACCAGCGATGCCGTCGCGCGGGGCGAACTTCAGTACATTGTCTTCTTTGGTCACTTCTACACCGGCGTGGATGGAACGAACCAGGGAACCTTTACCACCTTTGATGGACAGTTCCTGACCGTTCAGAGTCACCTCTACGCCAGCAGGAATAGTGACGGGTGCCTTAGCAACGCGAGACATTTCCGACCTCCTATTAAGCGACGTAGCAGATGATCTCACCACCCATGCTTGCCTTACGGGCAGCACGGTCGGTCATCACACCTTTAGACGTGGACACGATAGCAACACCGAGACCGCCCATGACTTTCGGCAGATCAGTAGTGCGCTTGTAAATACGCAGGCCGGGACGGCTCACGCGTTGGATCAGTTCTACAACCGGCTTGCCCTGGAAATACTTCAGTTCGATTTCCAGTTCAGGTTTCACGTCACCAGCTACGGAGTAGCCAGCGATGTAACCTTCTTCTTTCAGCACTTTGGCGATAGCCACTTTCAGCTTGGAAGAAGGCATGGAAACCGCAACTTTGCTCGCCGCCTGACCGTTACGGATGCGGGTCAGCATATCCGCGATCGGATCTTGCATGCTCATAGTCTAACTCCCGAGATTCTTACCAAGAGGCCTTTTTGAGGCCCGGAATTTCGCCCTTCATGGCATGCTCACGCACCTTGATGCGAGAGAGGCCAAACTTCCGCAGGAAACCGTGCGGACGACCAGTGATGTTGCAACGGTTACGCTGGCGGGACGGACTGGAATCACGGGGCAGCTGTTGCAGTTGCAAGACAGCATCCCAACGCGCTTCTTCAGAAGCGTTCATATCAACGATGATAGCTTTCAGCTCGGTACGCTTAGTCGCGAACTTGGCTGCCAGCTTCGCACGCTTTGCTTCACGTGCTTTCATGGATGTTTTAGCCATAACCCTAACCTTACTTGCGGAATGGGAAGTTAAAGGCAGCCAGCAGAGCACGGCCTTCTTCGTCGGTATTCGCGGAAGTGGTGATGGTGATATCCAGACCACGGACGCGATCGACCTTGTCATAGTCGATTTCCGGGAAGATGATTTGCTCACGCACGCCCATGGAGTAGTTACCACGGCCATCGAACGCCTTGGCGTTCAGACCACGGAAGTCACGGATACGCGGTACGGAGATGCAAATCAGCCGTTCCAGGAACTCCCACATACGCTCGCCACGCAGGGTTACTTTACAACCTATCGGGTAGCCTTCACGAATCTTGAAGCCCGCAACAGATTTGCGTGCTTTGGTGATCAGCGGCTTCTGACCGGAAATGGCAGCCATATCGGCAGCAGCATTTTCCAGCAACTTCTTGTCAGAGATCGCTTCACCAACACCCATGTTCAGGGTGATTTTCTCGATCCGAGGGACTTGCATGATAGTCTTGTAACCGAACTGCTTGGACAGTTCATTTACTACATCGGATTTGTAGTAATCATGCAGTTTCGCCATCGTTAAACTCCAATTACTTCACAAGTTCGCCGGTGGATTTGAAGAAACGGACTTTCTTGCCGTCTTCAATCCGGAAACCAACGCGGTCAGCCTTGCCAGTGGCAGAGTTGAACAGCGCGACGTTAGATACATCGATGGGGGCTTCTTTGGTGACGATGCCGCCAGCCTGACCCAGTGCGGGTACCGGCTTTTGGTGTTTCTTCACCTGGTTGATGCCTTCCACGATTACCTTACCTTTTGCAATCAGGACTTGAGTGACTTTGCCACGCTTGCCCTTGTCTTTGCCGGTAAGAACAATTACTTCGTCTTCGCGACGGATTTTAGCTGCCATCGTTCGACTCCTTACAGTACTTCGGGTGCCAGGGACACAATCTTCATGAACTTCTCGTTACGGAGTTCACGGGTCACCGGGCCAAAAATACGAGTACCGATTGGCTGTTGGTTGTTGTTAAGCAACACAGCCGCATTGTTGTCGAAACGGATGACAGAGCCGTCCGGACGACGAACGCCTTTACGGGTGCGTACGACCACCGCGTTATACACATCACCTTTCTTCACTTTACCGCGAGGAATGGCTTCCTTGATGGAAACCTTGATGATGTCGCCGATGCCGGCATAACGGCGGTGCGAACCACCCAGAACCTTAATACACATTACACTGCGAGCGCCGGAGTTGTCGGCAACACCCAGCATACTTTGCATCTGGATCATCTTAGTGCTCCGCTTTGTTTACTTCTTATCCCTGATGGGATCTGGCTGCCTTCAAAAGGCGCGAAACTATAACACAGCTATTTTTGAAAAGGTAGCCTAAAAAACAAACGGCCCCGATGGGGGGCCGTTTGGGCTAAAAAGTACCGAATTAGGCCTTTTCTACGACAGCAACCAGGGTCCAGGACTTGGTCTTGGACAGCGGGCGGCACTCGCGGATTTCCACGAGATCGCCAGCCTTGCACTCGTTGTTCTCGTCATGCACGTGCAGCTTGGTAGTACGCTTGATGATCTTACCGTAGATCGGGTGCTTTACCTTGCGCTCGATAGCGACGGTGATGGACTTGTCCATCTTGTCGCTAGTTACACGACCTTGCAGAGTACGGATCTTGTCAGTCATTACGCACCTGCCTTCTCAGTCAGTACAGTCTTGATACGTGCGACGTCACGACGCACTTGTTTCAGAGTGTGAGTCTGAGCCAGCTGGCCGGTGGAAGCTTGCATGCGCATGTTGAATTGCTCACGCAGCAGACCCAGCAGCTCCTGGTTCAGTTCTTCGACGCTCTTTTGACGCAGATCTTGGGCTTTCATCACATCACCGTCTTAATTACGAAAGTGGTCTGAACAGACAGCTTAGCTGCGGCCAGGGCAAACGCTTCACGCGCCAGAGCCTCAGGTACACCATCCATCTCGTACAGAACCTTGCCAGGCTGGATCGGGCAAACCCAGTATTCCACGTTACCCTTACCTTTACCCATACGAACTTCGAGGGGCTTTTCGGTGATGGGCTTGTCCGGGAACACACGGATCCAGATCTTGCCTTGACGCTTAACGTGACGGGTCATGGCACGACGGGCTGCTTCGATTTGACGAGCAGTCAGTTGACCACGAGATGTCGCCTTCAGGCCAAAGGTACCGAAGGATACTTCGTTACCGGCATTGGCCAGACCGCGGTTACGACCCTTGTGGGTCTTGCGGAATTTAGTACGCTTAGGTTGCAACATTTACCGAATCTCCTTACTTGGCAGCGCGGCGCTTGTTGTCACGCTTGGGCTTCGCAGGAGCTTGCTCTTGAGCAGCGGCAGCATTGACTGCAGCCAGACCGCCCAGAACTTCGCCCTTGAAGATCCAAACTTTAACGCCGATCACACCGTAAGTGGTGTGGGCTTCAGAAGTTGCGTAGTCGATGTCGGCGCGCAGGGTGTGCAGGGGCACACGACCTTCACGGTACCATTCGGTACGCGCGATTTCAGCGCCGCCCAGACGGCCGGAAACTTCCACTTTGATGCCCTTGGCACCCAGGCGCATGGCGTTCTGTACGGCGCGCTTCATAGCACGACGGAACATTACGCGACGCTCCAGCTGGGAAGTGATGCTGTCGGCAACCAGTTTGCCATCCAGCTCCGGCTTGCGGACTTCGGAAATGTTGATCTGAGCAGGCACGCCAGCGATTGCGGCTACAGCTTTGCGCAGTTTTTCAACGTCTTCGCCTTTCTTGCCGATCACGACACCCGGACGAGCGGTGTGAATGGTCACACGGATGCTCTTGGCCGGACGCTCGATAGTGATCTTGGACAAGGAAGCGTTTTTCAGCTCCTTGGTCAGGAACTGGCGTACTTGGAAATCGCTGTACAGGTTGTCAGCGAAGTCTTTGGTGTTCGCGAACCAGGTAGAATTCCAAGGCTTGGTAATACCCAGGCGAATGCCATTAGGATGTACTTTCTGACCCATTGCTTATCTCCCAGCCTTAGCGTCGGATACCACTACAGTGATGTGAGCGGTACGCTTGAGGATACGATCCGCGCGACCTTTGGCACGCGGGCGGATGCGCTTCATGGAGGGACCTTCGTCTACCATGATGGTGGCAACACGCAGGGTGTCGATATCGGCACCTTCGTTGTGCTCAGCGTTGGCAATGGCAGATTCCAGCACTTTCTTCACCAGAACAGCAGCCTTTTTCGGGCTGAAGGTCAGGATGTTCAGAGCCTTGTCTACGGACAGACCACGTACTTGATCGGCTACCAGACGAGCTTTCTGGGCAGAAGTACGGGCATAACGGTGTTTAGCGATAGCTTCCATCATTTATCCCTTAGCGCTTCTTAGCCTTCTTATCAGCAGCATGGCCGCGATAAGTACGAGTCGGTGCGAATTCACCCAGTTTGTGACCGATCATTTCTTCGGTAACGAAAACCGGAACGTGCTGACGACCATTATGGACAGCGATGGTCAAACCGATCATGTTCGGGATGATCATTGAACGACGGGACCAGGTCTTAACCGGCTTTTTATCCCCGCTTTCCACCGCTTTCTCTACCTTCTTCAGCAAGTGCAGGTCGATAAATGGACCCTTCTTGAGAGAACGTGGCATGGTGATTCCTCTATGTTAACAATTACTTGTTACGACGACGTACGATGTACTTGTCGGTACGCTTGTTCTTACGGGTCTTGAAGCCCTTAGCCTTCTGGCCCCATGGGGACACAGGCTGCATGCCCTTGTTACGACCCTCACCACCACCGTGCGGGTGATCAACCGGGTTCATCGCCATACCGCGAACGGTCGGACGAATACCACGCCAGCGGTTAGCACCGGCTTTACCCAGTTGACGCAGCATGTGCTCGGAGTTACCCACTTCACCGATGGTAGCGCGGCACTCGGCCAGAACTTTACGTACTTCGCCGGAACGCAGACGCAGAGTTACATAGTTACCTTCACGAGCCAGGATCTGGATGAAAGTACCAGCGGAACGAGCCAGCTGGGCACCTTTACCAGGTTTCATCTCAACGGCGTGAACGGTAGAACCGACCGGGATGTTGCGCATCGGCAGGGTGTTACCTACCTTGATGGCAGCATCAGCACCAGAGGCGATTGCATCACCAGCTTTCAGGCCTTTCGGAGCCAGAATGTAACGACGCTCACCGTCTGCATACAGCACCAGGGCGATGTTTGCGGTACGGTTGGGATCGTATTCCAGACGCTCAACTTTGGCCGGAATGCCGTCTTTGTCGCGCTTGAAGTCGATCAGACGGTAGTGTTGCTTGTGACCACCACCGATATGACGAGTGGTGATACGGCCGTTGTTGTTACGGCCACCGGACTTGCTTTTGCTGTCCAGCAGAGCGGCGAAGGGCTTGCCCTTGTACAGCTCTTGGTTGACGATCTTGACGACGTGGCGGCGGCCCGGAGAAGTAGGCTTGCACTTAACGATTGCCATTTTTCAGAACTCCTCTTACTCGGCTGCGCCCATGAAGTCGATGTCCTGACCAGCTTTCAGGGTCACATAAGCCTTTTTCCAATCGGAACGACGGCCTACGCGTGCACCTGCGCGCTTGGTCTTACCCTTCATGTTCAGGGTACGGACGGTCTCAACTTCGACCTCGAACAGTTTCGCAACTGCAGCTTTGACTTCCGCCTTGGTGGCATCAACAGCAACTTTGAACACGATAGTGTTCTGCTTTTCTGCGACCATGGTGCTCTTTTCAGAGATGTGCGGAGCCTTCAGAACTTTCAGCAGACGCTCTTCACGGATCATGCCAGCATCTCCTCGATTTGCTTAACTGCGTCAGCAGTCATCAGAACCTTGTCGAAAGCGATCAGGCTGACCGGGTCGATACCGGCAACGTCACGCACGTCAACTTTGTACAGGTTACGAGCAGCCAGGAACAGGTTCTCATCGACTTCAGCAGTCACGATCAGAACGTCAGTCAGTTCCATTTCTTTCAGCTTGGCGATCAGTTCTTTGGTCTTCGGCGCTTCGATGCCGAACTTCTCAACAACGATCAGGCGCTCTTGACGTACCAGCTCGGACAGGATGCTACGGATAGCGCCGCGGTACATCTTCTTGTTTACTTTCTGGCTGTGATCTTGCGGCTTAGCAGCAAAGGTCACACCACCGGAACGCCAGATGGGCGAACGGATGGAGCCAGCACGGGCACGACCAGTACCCTTCTGACGCCACGGCTTTTTGCCGCCACCAGACACTTCAGAGCGAGTCAGCTGCGCACGAGTACCCTGACGGGCACCAGCGGCATATGCAACGACAACCTGGTGAACCAGAGCTTCGTTGAATTCGCGCCCGAAGGTAGTCTCGGAAACTTCAAGAGCGCTCTTGGCGTCTTTCATTACCAATTCCATTACTATCTCCTCAGACGTTACGCTTTGACGGCAGGTTTAACGATCACATTGCCGTTGGTTGCACCCGGTACTGCGCCTTTGATGAGCAGCAGGTTGCGTTCAGCGTCAACACGAACCAGTTCCAGGTTCTGAGTCGTTACACGCTCAGCACCCATGTGACCAGCCATCTTCTTGCCCTTGAATACACGGCCCGGGGTCTGGTTTTGACCGATGGAGCCAGGTACACGGTGGGACAGGGAGTTACCGTGGGTCATATCCTGGGTACGGAAGTTCCAGCGCTTAACAGTACCGGCAAAACCTTTACCCTTGGATGTGCCGGTAACGTCTACCAGCTTAACGTCAGCGAGAAGATCTACTTTCAGCTCGCTACCAACAGTGAAAGTTTCACCGTTGTTCAGGCGGAATTCCCACAGACCGCGACCGGCTTCTACACCAGCTTTGGCGAAGTGGCCAGCTTCCGGCTTGGTTACGCGGCTGGCTTTCTTGGCGCCAGTGGTAACCTGAATAGCGTTGTAGCCGTCGGTTTCTACAGATTTGACCTGAGTTACACGGTTAGCTTCAACTTCGATAACAGTCACCGGGATAGAAACGCCATCTTCAGTGAAGATGCGAGTCATACCCACTTTGCGACCTACAAGACCGATTGTCATTGTTATCAACCTCTTTCCGTAATTAACCCAGGCTGATCTGGACGTCTACACCAGCTGCCAGATCCAGACGCATCAGAGCGTCAACGGTCTTGTCAGTCGGTTCAACGATGTCTACCAGACGCTTGTGAGTGCGGATCTCGTACTGATCACGCGCGTCTTTGTTGACGTGCGGGGAGATCAGAACGGTGAAACGCTCTTTGCGAGTCGGCAGCGGGATAGGACCGCGAACCTGCGCGCCAGTGCGCTTAGCAGTTTCAACGATTTCCGCAGTGGATTGATCGATCAGGCGATGATCAAAAGCCTTCAGGCGGATACGGATTCTTTGGTTCTGCATTGACAGAGCTCCAATAGATAAAAGAACATAAATCAACACCGCCCGACCGGGACTACTCCCGCCAGAGGTGTGATTTTTCACGTTTCCTCCCATATCGGGAGGACTGTATGGCTGGCAACTCGTAAACGGGAAGCTCAGCAAGCAGACATATCGTCTGGCTGCCTCATGGGCAAGCGGAGGGGATTATACGGATTTTTTCCACTCACGCAAGTGAAGGCGGACAGATTGTGCGCAATTTTGTGTGGCGGATGGATCTCCCTGCGATCGGCCCATCGCCCTCGGCAAGATGGTAACGACAATGTTGCAAACAGGCTGATAGACTGCGCCCTCGCCCCTGTCTGCGGAACCCATCCCATGCTCAAGAATCAGAAGAAAGCCTACCAGTACGGGCTCTGTGCCGTCGCCCTCTGGTCCACGGTGGCCAGCGCCTTCAAGATCTCCCTCGCCTACTTTGAACCGGTACAGCTGCTGCTGGTCGCGGCCTGCACCTCGACCCTGACCCTGGGGTGCATCGTGGCCTGTCAGGGCAAACTGCCACTACTGCTCGACTACATCAAGCGTCGCCCCCTCTACTACCTCGCTCTCGGGGTCCTGAACCCCTTTCTCTATTACCTGCTGCTGTTCAAGGCATATGATCTGCTGCCCGCCCAGCAGGCGCAGACTCTCAACTACACCTGGGCCATCACCCTCAGCCTGCTGGCCGTTCCCTTCCTCGGTCAAAAGCTGCGCCGCCGCGATGGCGTCGCCATCGTGCTCGGCTATTTCGGCGCCCTGGTGATCGCCACCAGGGGGGACGTGTTCGGTCTGCAGTTCGACAGTCCGCTCGGCGTCACGCTGGCGCTGGTGTCGACCCTGATCTGGGCCGGTTACTGGATCCTCAACACCCGCAATCAGGGGGATCCCGTCGTCAGCCTGCTGCTCGGCTTCCTCATCAGCCTGCCCTTCATCATCGTGGCGACCTGGTTGCTCTCGGACTTTGCCATGACTGCCTGGCAGGGATGGGCTGGCGCCATCTATGTGGGGCTGTTCGAGATGGGTTTCGGTTTCGTGCTCTGGCTGATGGCCCTGCGCCACGCCACCAACACGGCCCCCATCAGCAACCTTATCTTCATCTCGCCGTTTGCCTCTCTGGTGCTGCTCAACCTGTTGATCGGCGAAACCATTCACCCGGCAACCCCCATCGGGCTGGTTCTCATCGTCGCCGCCCTGCTTATCCAGCAACTCAAATATGGCAAGCGCTACCGCAAGGTGAGCGACCCCCACCCCTGACAGACAAAGGGCGTATCCCTCGATACGCCCTGCTTTCAATCCATCCACTCCAGCGGCTGGTTCTTGGGTAGCCGGATCTCCACCTGCAAGCCCCCCAGTTCGGAGCGCCCCAGCCTGATGGTGCCGTGATGCTGGGAGACTATCTTGGCAACGATGGCCAGCCCCAGCCCACTCCCGCCACCGGTGCGCGCCACATTGCCCTGGGTGAAGGGCTTGAGCACCCGGGAGTAGTCCTCTTCTGCGATCCCCGGGCCATTGTCGGAGAGTCGCAGCCGCACCCAGTGGCCATCATCCCTGAGCTCGGCCTGCAACCGGGTCGCGCCATAGCGCAGGGAGTTGCCCGACAGATTGTTGAGGATACGGCGAATGCTGATGGGATGGCAGGCCACACGCACCGCCTCCTCCGGCAGGAGCAGCTCCACTTCCAGTCCCTGATCGGTCTGCATCAGCAACGCATCGTGAATGAGCTGGGTCAGGTCGACGGGCCGGGCATCGAGCCCCTCGTTCGGGCGAATGTAGTCGATGAACTGATCGATGATGCCGTTCGACTCATCGATGTCCGCATTGATGCTCTCCTTGAGGTACTCATCCCCGGAGGACATCATCTCGGTCGCGAGACGAATACGGGTAAGAGGGGTGCGCAAATCGTGGGATACCCCGGCCATCATCAGGTTGCGCTCCTCGATCAGCCCCTTGATGGAGCTCGACATGTGGTTGAAGGTGCGGGTCAGGCGGCGCACCTCCCGCGAGCCCTGCTCCCCCAGGGCATCGGGAAAGTTGCCGCGCGCTACCGCCACGGCCCCCGCTTCCAGATCCTCCAGCGGCCGCACCAGCTGACGGGCAAAACGCCAGGCCGCAAACAGGGTCACAACCAGCAAGACGCTCATATAGAGGATGAGCGGTTCGATGTCGTCATCTTCAATTTCCGTCAGGGGAATACGCACCCACATCTGGCTGGCCTGGGGAGGCTGGATCCAGATGATGTAGTGATCCTGGATTTCAACCCTGACCCTGGTATCCCCTTTCAATTCGCGGCTGATGCTCTGCTCCAGATAGGGGTAGGGCTTGGAATCATTCAGCCCGTGCTGCTCCGCCTCGCTCTGGGTATAGATGTCGCTGCCAGTGGTCACATAGACCAGCGCCTCGGCATCTTCACTGAGCGCCAGCTGGTTGTTGTCCACCGGGAAGATGAGTTTGACCTGGTTTGCCAGCAGGTGGCTGATCTGCTTGACGGTCGGCGCCAGCAGGTAGTTGTAGAAGGTAACGTAGGAGACGACTTGATAGACCACCAGCACGGCAGCCAGAAACCAGAGCATGCGGGAGAACATGCTGCCCACTTTCTTCATGCGTTCTCACCGTCCGGTACGAACACATACCCCAGACCCCAGACGGTCTGCAGATAGCGAGGCTGGGCCGGGTCCTGTTCCAGCAGGCGGCGCAGGCGGGAGACCTGCACGTCGATGCTGCGCTCGGTGGCCGTGTACTCGCGACCACGGGCCAGGTTCATCAGCTTGTCACGGGAGAGCGGTTCGCGAGGATGACTCACCAGCACCTTGAGCACAGCGAACTCCCCGCTGGTCAGGGCAACCGGTTCGCCATCACGGCTCAGTTCACGGGTCGCCAGATTGAGCTGGTAGGCCCCGAAACTCACCATCTTCTCCGCCGCGGAAGGGGCGCCGGGCAGCTCCACGGTATGGCGGCGTAGCACGGCGCGGATCCGGGCCAGCAGCTCACGGGGGTTGAACGGTTTGGGCAGATAATCGTCGGCCCCCATCTCCAGACCGACGATGCGATCAACCTCGTCTCCCTTGGCGGTGAGCATCAAGACGGGGATCTGGTTGCCGGCCTCGCGCAGGCGGCGGCAGATGGAGAGGCCATCTTCCCCCGGCAGCATCAGATCAAGCACCATCAGGCTGAAGTTTTCACGCGTCAGCAGGCGATCGGCCTGCTCCCCGTTGGCAACACCTCGCACTACAAACCCCTGCTCGGTGAGGTAGCGCTCCAGCAAGGAACGCAGTTTCAGATCGTCGTCCACCACCAGGACCTTGTATTGCTGACTCATTGCCACCTCTCTTCTCTGTCTCCCCTCATACTAGAGCCGCCCCCTGCAACCACAAAGCATAAATATGTTACCGGTTATTGCCCTCATTCGGCCCCGGAGCCGGGAAGGATGGATGACCAGCTCCGCTTTTTGCTCGACAGGGCGGCGACAATGACTAAGATCCCGGGCAACCGGATGCAATTGGCGAGGGAGTGATAACCCCATGAAAACCAAACTCATTACCCGTGAAGGCTACACCAGGCTCCGGCAGGAGCACGACATGCTCTGGCGGGAGGAGAGGCCCGATGTCACCAAAAAAGTGGCCTGGGCAGCGAGCCTGGGTGATCGCAGCGAGAATGCCGATTACCAGTACAACAAGAAACGCCTGCGGGAGATCGACCGCCGGGTTCGCTACCTGCGCAAGTGCCTGGAAGAGCTGACCATAGTCGACTACTCCCCCTCCCAGGAGGGCAAGGTCTTCTTCGGCGCCTGGGTCGAGGTGGAAAACGACGAGGGTGAGACCAAGCGCTTTCGCATCGTCGGCTATGACGAGATCTTCGGCCGCAAGGATTACATCTCCATCGACTCCCCCATGGCCCGTGCCCTGCTCAAGAAAGAGGTGGGCGATGAAGCCATGGTTCAAACGCCAGTGGGTGACGCCTGCTGGTACATCAATGAGATCAGCTATCCCAAATAAGCCAGGCCGAGCCTCACTGCCAAATCGGCTGACAAGGCCAGGAGAGACCGAGCATGTCCGCCCACCGGGTATGAGAAACGTCATTTCTGCCGGGGTGGCATCCCGCTGCCCGACCCCATATAGTGCTCACACCCGGCGCCTTGCGGCGCCAACCGGCCCGCGCGGCAGTGGTCCGGCTGGTACCTTGAGTACCGCCAGGACAGACCCCTGCCCGGCGACATCGCCTCGCGCCTGCCCGTTGACCAGGACCCGACCAAGAGACCCTCGATGCAAAGCCACGTAATAGAACATCAGATTGCCGGTGAGCTGAATGCCCGCCCGGAGCAGGTGCAGGCCGCCGTTCGCCTGCTGGACGAAGGTGCCACCGTCCCCTTCATCGCCCGTTATCGCAAAGAGGTGACCGGCGGTCTGGACGACAGCCAGCTGCGTACCCTGGAGAGTCGCCTCGGCTACCTGCGTGAACTGGCGGATCGCCGCCAGGTGATCCTGCGCTCCATCGAAGAGCAGGGCAAACTGACCACCGAGCTGGCCCGCGAGCTGAACGACGCCGACAGCAAGACCCGGCTGGAAGACCTCTACCTCCCCTACAAGCCCAAGCGCCGCACCAAGGGGCAGATGGCCATCGAAGCGGGGTTGGAGCCACTGGCCGACCTGCTGCTGAGCGACCCGCTGAAAGATCCCGAGCAGGAGGCGGTTCGCTTCCTCAATGCCGAGCAGGGGATCACCGACGGCAAGGCCGCCCTCGACGGTGCCCGCTATATCCTGATGGAGCGCTTCGCCGAGCAGGCCGACCTGCTGGAGAAGCTGCGGGACTACCTGTGGCACAACGCCACCCTGCGCGCTCGCGTGGTGGCCGGCAAGGAGCAGGAAGGGGCCAAGTTCAAGGATTACTTCGAACATGACGAACCCCTGCACAAGGCCCCCTCCCACCGGGTGCTGGCCATGTTGCGCGGCCGCAACGAGGGGATCCTCAACCTGGCGCTGGTCGCCGGCGACGATGAGGGTGCCAGCCCCTGCGAAGGGATCATCGCCCATCACCTCAGACTCAACCTGCAACACCGCCCGGCCGACAAGTGGCTGCAGGGGGTGGTGAGCTGGACCTGGAAGATCAAGCTCTCCCTGCAGATGGAAACCGAGCTGATCGGCCGCATCCGCGAATCGGCAGAAGACGAGGCGATCAAGGTGTTCGCCATGAACCTCAAGGATCTGCTGATGGCAGCGCCGGCCGGCATGCGCTGCACCATGGGGCTGGATCCCGGCATCCGTACCGGCGTCAAGGTGGCGGTGGTCGATGCCACCGGCAAGCTGGTCGATCACGCGACCATCTATCCGTTCGAACCCAAGCGCCAGGTTGACCAGAGTCTCAAGACCCTGAGCGAGCTGTGCCAGAAGCACAAGGTCGAGCTCATCAGCATCGGCAACGGCACCGCCTCGCGGGAGACCGACCGCCTGGTGAGCGATCTGTTCGAGCGCTACCCGGCCGCCAAGGCGCAGAAAATCGTGGTGAGCGAGGCGGGGGCATCGGTCTACTCCGCCTCCGAGCTCGCCTCCCAAGAATTCCCGGATCTCGACGTCTCCATTCGTGGCGCCGTCTCCATTGCTCGCCGGCTGCAGGATCCCCTGGCCGAGCTGGTCAAGATCGATCCCAAGAGCATAGGTGTCGGCCAGTACCAGCACGACGTCGGCCAGAGCCAGCTGGCCCGCCGCCTCGATGCCGTGGTCGAGGATTGCGTGAACGCGGTCGGGGTGGATGTGAATACCGCCTCGGTCGCCCTGCTCAACCGGGTTTCCGGCCTCTCCCAGACCCTGGCCCAGAACATCGTCGCCTACCGCGACGAGAACGGCGCCTTCAAGAGTCGTCAGCAGTTGCTGAAAGTAAGCCGGCTCGGGCCCAAGGCATTCGAGCAGTGCGCCGGCTTCCTGCGCATTCGGGGCGGCAGCAATCCGCTGGACGGCTCGGCGGTGCACCCGGAATCCTACCCGGTGGTGGAGCGGATCCTCGCCAAGCTGGAGCAGACCGTGGACAGCCTGCTCGGCAACAGCAGCCTGCTGCGCACCCTCAAGCCCACCGACTACACCGACGAGCAGTTCGGGGTGCCTACCGTCACGGACATCATCGGCGAGCTGGACAAGCCAGGCCGCGACCCGCGTCCCGAGTTCAAGACCGCCACCTTCAAGGAAGGGGTAGAAAAAATCAGCGATCTGGTGCCCGAGATGGTGCTGGAGGGTGTGGTCACCAACGTCACCAACTTCGGCGCCTTCGTCGACATCGGCGTCCATCAGGACGGGCTGGTGCACATTTCTTCCCTCACCGATCGCTTCGTCAAGGATCCCCGTGAGGTGGTCAAAGCCGGTGACATCGTCCGGGTCAAGGTGCTGGAAGTCGACGTACCGCGCAAACGCATCAGTCTGACCATGCGTCTGGATGAAAAAGCCGGCCAGCCTGCACGCAAACCGGCCGAGCCGCGTCACACCGGCAACGCCCGACCGAAACAGGCGCCCCGTCAGAGTGCTCCGACCGAGGGTGCCATGGGCAACGCCTTCGCGGCTGCCCTGTCGAAACTGAAGAAATAAGTCCCCAGAATGCAAAAAAGCCCCGAAAGGGGCTTTTTCATGCCTGCACGGAGCGGGATCAAACGTCCTGACTCAGGCTATGCGGGGAGGCTGGCCTCACCGCTTGCTGATAGTGCCTGGCAATCACCTGGTTTCGATTGTCCATATAAGCACCGAGCGGGCCTGTGGTTTCCTGCCTGAGGGTCATCAGATCCTTGCGGGCCTGTGCCTCCTTGCCAGAGGCGGCACGGGCCACACTCAGGTCTTGTGACGATGGTTCATCGGGAGCCAGTGCAGCGGCACGCACCTGCTGCATCTTGGCGATGGTCGCGGCGGGATCCCCGGGAATGGTCCCCATGTCGATGACCACCTCCCCCCCGGTGGCATAACGCTTGCCATCCGGCCCACGGGAAAACTGGTAGGTAGGGCTCCCCGCATGCTCGCCGCCGGCTGCCTGGTGCGCCTGCTCGTGCTTGCGAACTTCGAGATCCCGCTCGACCAGCGCAGCCACCTGACGCTGCTGCTTTTGCTGCTCCTGCTGTTCACCCTCCTGACGTTGTCGACGCTCCCCCTCCTCCCCCGTTGCCTCGACAAAACGGTGCGCCACCATCACGGGGCCGGTCTGGCCGTTCTCTTTCGTGGACGAGGATGGGGTGGCGGGATTGGCCTGGGCGGCCCGGGATCTCTCTTTCTGGGAACCGACGCCGGACTCGGCGTTGGACGCTTCGCTCTGGCGGCTGGGGGGCACCAGTTCTGCACGGCGGTTGTCAGTCTGTGCCGATTCCGTCTGCGGCTGCAGTTGATTCGGAATGATGGTCGGCAGACTGACGTTGATGTTCATGTCACACCCGGATATCGATCAGGGTGCCCAGCATGTCGCTGGCCGTCTGTATCACCTTGGCGGATGCCCCGGCATGCAGCTCGGCCACCTTGAGATTCACCAGTTCATCCGGCAACTGCACCTGATCACCCGCTGGCGTATTGAGACGGGCGATCTGGCTGGACGCCTGGCCAGCCAACTGCTCGGCCCGTTGGAACCCCTGCACGCCCGCCGTCATGGCTGATTCGATACGCATTGGCACACTCCTCTGTAGGGTTGGCTAATTATCCACCAACCTGACGAGTTATTGAAGCCTGCCGCTCAAATCTCAGTCAATGAACCGCCGCAGGAGGGTGATGAACTGCTCTGGATGGGAGATGAAGGGAGCATGGGATGCCTTCTCCAGCACCAGACTGTGGCTGGCAGGGTAGCGCGCATCCAGCAAGGGGATCGCCGCCTTCGGCACCAGGGTATCCAGCCTGCCGTAGAGACGCAGCCAGGGCAGATCCAGGCCGATCAGTTCATCCCGCAGATCGACCTCGGCCAGCAGGCCCAGACCCGCCTCCAGGGCCGCAAGCCGGGGAGCGGGTCGCTCCGCCAGCCAGTGACGCAACTGGCGAATGTCGTTTCTGGCGTGCTCGCTGCCCATGGCCTGGATCGCGAGGAAGCGCTCTATGGTCTGCATGAAGTCGCCGGCCAGCATCTGGTTGAACCCCGCCAGCACCTTGGGGGCAATCCCGGGCCACTCGTCGCGGGCCATGAAGCAGGGAGAGCTGGCTACGGTAATGAGAGAGTGAAGGCGCTCAGGCATGGTCAGCGCCAACTGGCTCGCCACCAGACCACCGAGGGACCAGCCGAGCAGATGGCATTTTTCGGGCAATATGGCCGCCACCTGCTCTGCCAGCCAGGGCAGGGTGTAGTCTGTCCCTGCTTGCAGGGGGCTGTTGCCAAAGCCGGGCAGGTCCACCAGATGCAGCCGATAGTGGGCAGCCAGTTCTTGGGCAATACCATGCCAGACGGCCCCGTTCATGCCCCAGCCATGCAACAACACCAGGTCCGGGCCCTGGCCAAACCGCTCAACCGATACGCTCATCTAGACTCAAGATCCCTGTTTATCTGCTTGGAGCCTGCATGTTAAAGCGGCTGCTCGCCAAAGCAAGTCCGATCCTTGGCACCCAGTCCGACTGGCTCGGTCTGTGCCTGCTCTGTCGCCAACCCTGTGACGAGACGCCCTTGTTGTGCTCCTGGTGCCGCCACGCCCAGCGCCAGCACGACAGACAATGCCTGATGTGTGCAGCACCGCTGCCGGAGCAACATCGCGAGAGCGAACTGCTGTGCGGACGATGCCAGCGCAGACCCGCCCCCTGGGAGCGTTTGCAGGTGATCGGCGATTATCAGGCACCTTATGCCCAACTCATCCCCCGGCTGAAGTATTCCGGTCAGATCCTGCTCGCGCCGCTGCTTGCCCGCCTGCTGGCAGACCATCTGGACCTCGCCAACCCGCCGCAGGTCATCATTCCGGTTCCCCTGCACTGGTGGCGCCAGTGGTGGCGAGGCTTCAATCAGGCAGAAGAAATCGGCCATGCCCTGAGCGCACTCACCGGGATTCCTTGCGACACCCGCGTACTGCGCCGGACAAGGTCGACCCCGCAACAGACCCGGCTCAGTGCCGGCCAGCGGCGACGCAATCTGCGTGGCGCCTTCGACATGGCACCTCACCACTACCGGCATGTGGCACTGCTCGATGATGTGGTCACCACGGGCGCCACCGCAGGTCAGCTCACCCGGTTGCTTCATGAGCACGGCGTCACCACGGTAGAGGTGTGGGCCATCTGCCGTACCCTCCGACACCTGAAATAACCGGGCAGGGATCCGGCCCGGGAGTCCGCTGGCGGCATGATTCCGATACGCCCGGGCTCACAGGCTCGCCATCGGCACGCTACCCAAGCCCCGCCAAGCGAGTTATCATGAATACCCTAGTCGTACACTCAGGTTTATGAGGATAGTGATGATCAGCATTTCCGACACCGCCCAGGCCCACTTCCGCAAGTTGCTGGAGAAGCAGCCTGATGGCACCAACATCCGGGTGTTTGTGGTCAATCCGGGAACCCAGAATGCCGAGTGCGGCGTATCCTATTGCCCACCCGACGCGGTCGATCCGGAAGATCAGCACCTGCCGTTCAGCGGCTTCGACTGCCTGGTCGATCCCCTGAGCGCCCCCTTCCTGGTGGATGCCACCATCGACTTCGTCACCGATCAGATGGGCTCCCAGCTCACCCTGAAGGCACCCAACGCCAAGATGCGCAAGGTGGCCGACGACGCCCCGCTGATCGACCGTATCGAGTACGTGTTGATGTCCGAGGTGAACCCCATGCTGGCCGGTCACGGCGGCAAGGTCACCCTGGTCGAGCTGACCGACGACAAACTGGCCATCCTGCAGTTTGGCGGCGGTTGCAACGGTTGCTCCATGGTCGACTACACCCTGAAAGAGGGGATCGAGAAGCAGCTGCTGGAGAAATTCCCGGGCGAGCTCAACGGCGTCAAGGATGCCACCGAGCACCAGCGCGGCGACCACTCCTACTACTGATTTGCCCCTTGCGGCAAAGAAAAGGCCCCGCCAGCTGGCGGGGCCTTTTGCATGCTGCGGCTGGCAGAAGATCACTCGTCCTTCTTGTCTCGCGACAGCAAGGCGATGGCTGCCTCTTTCGGATTCTTGCCCTCGTACAGCACCTTGAAGATCTGTTCGCAGATGGGCATCTCGACGCCGCAACGGGCCGCCAGCAGATGCACTTCTTTGGTGTTGCGATAGCCTTCCACCACCTGGCCTATCTCGGCCATGGCGGTGTCAACCGACTTGCCCGCTCCCAGCGCCAGACCGAAACGGCGGTTGCGCGACTGGTTGTCGGTACAGGTCAGCACCAGATCCCCGAGCCCCGCCATCCCCATGAAGGTCTTGGCGTCGGCCCCGAGGGCGGCGCCCAGACGCTGCATCTCCACCAGACCCCGGGTGATGAGCGCGGTTCTGGCATTGGCGCCAAAGCCGAGTCCGTCAGAGAGACCGGCACCGATGGCGATGACGTTCTTGACCGCCCCGCCCAGCTGCAGACCGATGAAGTCCGGATTGGTATAGACCCGGAACGAGCGGCCGCAGTGCAGCAGGTGGGAGAGATCGTCGGCAAAGTCGTCGTGGGTCGAGGCCACCGAGATGGCGGTCGGCAGACCGGCAGCCAGCTCGCGGGCGAAGGTCGGGCCCGAGATGACCGCCAGTGGAATGGCATCCCCCAGCACCTCCCGCGCCACCTCTTGCAGCAGACGGCCGCTGTCCGGCTCCAGCCCCTTGGTGGCCCAGGCGATCCGGGTATCCGGGCGCAGGAAGGGTTTGACCCGGGCCAGTACCTGGCCGAACACATGGCTCGGCACCACCAGCAGCAGCACGGGAGCGGCTTGCACCGCCGCCTGCAGATCCGACGTCAGTTGCAGATCGGCCGGGAAGGGGACATCCGGCAAGAATGCCTTGTTGCAGCGATCCTGTTCCAGCTCGGCGACATGGGCAGGGTCGTGACCCCACAGCAGGGTCGGATGACCATTGCGCGCCAGAGAAATGGCAAGGGCGGAGCCATAAGACCCCGCCCCCAGGACCGAGATTGCGATCTGGTCGGCCATTATCAGGCTTCCGCAGTCGCCTGCTGGGCCTGTACCTGCGCCATGTGCTGGGCGAACAGGGCGTCGAAGTTGACCGGTGCCAGGTTCAGCTGCGGGAAGGAACCCTTGCTCACCAGGTTGGATACCGCTTCGCGGGCATACGGGAACAGGATGTTCGGGCAGAAGGCCGCCAGGCAGTGGGCCAGTTGCGGCTCCGGCAGGTTGCCGATGGTGAAGATGCCGGCTTGCTGTACTTCGCACAGGAAGGCGGTCTCGGTTTCCAGCTTGCAGGTGACAGTCAGGGTCAGCACCACTTCATAGACGCTGTCGGCCAGGACATTGGTCTTGGTGTCCATGTCCAGCTTGACGTCCGGCTGCCACTCTTTCTGGAAGATGTGCGGAGTATTCGGGGCTTCGAAGGAGACATCCTTGGTGTAGACACGCTGGATGTGGAATTCCGGTTGCACTTCCTGGTTGTTGATTTCGTCAGCCATTTCGTTTGATTCCTTTTTAAGATAATGAGTGGGCGCAGGCCCTTAAATCAGCGTTTTTTGGTCACCGGCAGATTGTCTGCACGCCATTGGGCCATGCCACCGCTGAGCACATACACCTGCTTGAAACCGGCCTTGCTCAGTTGGCGACCCGCGCCACCAGCGGTCATCCCCGACTCGCACACCACTATGATGGGGGCATCCTTGTGCTTTTCAACCGGACCCAGATTATTCGCCTGGATCTGGGCGAGCGGCAGGTGATGGGCCCCGGCCAGATGGCCCTTGGCAAATTCATCCTGACTGCGAATGTCCACGACGGTGGCATTTTCACGGTTGATAAGCAGGGTAGCGGCGTGGTTGTTGACCGCCTTCACCGGAGAAAAACGAGCACGCACAGTGGTATACACCAGGGTGCCTGCCAGGCCCAACCAGGCTGCGGTCAGCAGCGGATTGCGGGCCGCGAAATCCAAATACTCTTGCATCTTCTACTATCCAGGGACCAAGACAAGGGCCCGAGTATACATGGGGCCCTGCATAAGATCAGCCATCTTGGCGGCAAAGCGAGAGCAAGCTCCCATCAGGGATGGCTGCCGATTCTTCCTCCTCCAACCGGGCCGAACGAGAGGATGCTCCATGCCGAAAAGAGGGGGGAAACAGAGGAAAACCCGCCGCGGCAGACAAGCCGGCAACATGCCTAAAACAGCGGGATAACAGTTAAAAAGCGAGGCTGGAGAGGGACTTGGCTATCAGGTGACTATTTCGGCAGATGTAGTAATATTACGCTAGTTTCACTTCCCGCAATTCATTCCTATCCGAGAGGACATAGCCTTATGTCAACAGCTAAGAAACCGCTGGTTCTGGTCATCATGGACGGTTGGGGCTACAGCACCAAGCAAGAGTACAACGCCGTTGCTGCTGCCAAGACCCCCAATCTGGATCGCCTGGCCCGTGACTACACCAGCACCCTGATCTCCGGCTCCGGCCTTGACGTGGGTCTGCCGGACGGCCAGATGGGCAACTCCGAAGTGGGCCACACCAACATCGGTGCCGGTCGCGTCGTCTATCAGGAGCTGACCCGCATCTCCAAGGACATCCAGGACGGCGACTTCTTCCAGAACGTCGAGCTGGCCAAGGCTGTCGACGCTGCCGTGACCAAGGGCAAGGCCGTGCACATCATGGGTCTGATGTCCCCGGGTGGCGTACACAGCCACGAAGAGCACATCATGGGCATGATCGAGATGGCCGCCAAGCGTGGCGCCGAGCAGATCTACTTCCACGCCTTCCTGGATGGCCGCGACGTCCCGCCGCGCAGTGCCCAGTCCTCCATCGAGCTGTTCGACGCCCTGTTTGCCCGACTGGGCAAGGGTCGTTTCGCCTCCATGATCGGTCGTTACTACGCCATGGACCGCGACAACCGCTGGGATCGCGTGCAGCAGGCCTATGACCTGATGACCCAGGGCAAGGGCGAATTCACCGCCGACAACGCCACCGACGCGCTGGCCGCCGCCTATGCCCGCGACGAGAACGACGAGTTCGTCAAAGCCACCCGCATCGGCGACGCTGTACCGATGATCGACGGCGATGCGCTGATCTTCATGAACTTCCGTGCCGACCGCGCCCGCGAAATCACCCGCGCCTTCGTCGATACCGACTTCACCGGCTTCGCCCGCACCGCCACCCCGGCCCTGCACTTCGTGATGCTGACCGAATACGCGGCCGACATCAAAACCGCCTGCGCCTATCCGCCCACCGCCCTGGTCAATACCCTGGGCGAGTGGCTGGCCAAGCAGGGCAAGACCCAGCTGCGCATCTCCGAGACCGAGAAGTACGCCCACGTCACCTTCTTCTTCAACGGTGGCGAAGAGGCCTGCTTCAGCGGCGAAGATCGCGAAATCGTGGCGAGCCCGAAAGTGGCTACCTATGACCTGCAGCCGGAGATGAGCTCCGAAGAGCTGACCGACAAGCTGGTTGCGGCCATCAAGAGCGGCAAGTACGACGTCATCATCTGCAACTACCCGAACGGCGACATGGTCGGCCACACCGGCGTGTTCGATGCGGCCGTCAAAGCCTGTGAAGCGGTCGACCACTGCATCGGTCGCGTCACCGACGCCCTGGCGGAAGTGGGTGGCGAGTGCCTCATCACCGCAGACCATGGCAACGCCGAGAAGATGATGGACGAAGAGACTGGTCAGGCCCACACCGCCCACACCAATCTGCCGGTTCCCCTCATCTACTTCGGTCGTAAAGCCGAGGTCGCCGAAGGTGGCAAACTGTCCGATCTGGCCCCCACCATGCTGACCCTGATGGGTCTGCCGGTGCCGCCGGAAATGACTGGCAAGCCCCTGATGATTCTGAAATAATCCTGCCCCATGCGGGGATGCGAAATTATTTCACAGAAAACCAGTCGCGTCGGCCTGTTGGCCGGCGCGCTGTTTTTTTGCCTGATCGGCGGTACCGGCACAGCCCAGGCTGCGAACCAGCAGTTGGGGGCCATGCAGTCCCAGATCAAGGAACAGCAACAGACCCTCAAGCTCAGCAAGCAGGAGCTTGCCAAGCTCAACACCCAGCTCAAGGCTGACGAGCAGGCCATTTCGGCTGCCGCCGCCAAACTCGAGCAGACCAGACAGCAACTCCGGCAGAACCAGCAGAAGCTGGCGTCCCTGCAGCAGGACAAGCTGGCACTGGAGCAACAAGCAAAACATCAGAAACAGTTGCTGGCCAAGCAGGCGGAAAGCGCCTTCCAGGCGGGCAACCACGATTACCTCAAACTGCTGCTCAACCAGCAGGATCCGGCCAAACTGAGCCGCGCCCTCGACTATTTCGACTACCTCAACAAGGCCCGTATCGAGGCCATCGAAGCCCTGCGCGCCACCCGTGACAAGCTGGCCAAGAACCAGCAGGCCACCAGAGAGACCGAGAACCGCCTCCAGACCCTGCTCGGCGAGCAGCAGGAGCATCACCAGAGCCTGCTGGCCAGCCAGCAGAGCCGTGCCAAGGTGCGCAACCAGTTGCAGCAATCGGTGCAGGCCGACGAGCAGAAGCTCGACAAGCTGGTCAAGGCGGAGAAGGCGCTCAAGGCGCGGCTGGAAGAGCTGCGTCGTCAGCAGGAAGAAAAGGAACGCCGCGAACGGGCCGAGCGGGAGCGCCTTGCCAAGATCAAGGCCGAGCAGGAGCGCCAGCGCCGTCTGGAGGCCCAGCGCCTGGCAGCCGAACAGAAACGCATCGAGGAGCAGCAGCGGATCGCGGCCCAGCAGCGCCAGGTCGGCGAACAGCAGCGGCTGGCGGCCCAGCAGCAACGCGTCGCCGAACAGCAGGCCAAGGTGGCGCAGCAGCAAGCGGCCGCCCGCAACAGCGCCAAGGCAAGCAGCAACGGCTACGGCGGTCTGAGCACGGGTGGCAACCTGCGCTGGCCGGTGCAGGGCCCTATCCTCATCTCCTACGGCTCGCCACGTACCGCCGAGCTGAAGTGGAAGGGCACCCTGATCGGCGCCAGCGAAGGGACCCAGGTCAAGGCGGTGGCACCGGGACAGGTGGTCTACGCCGACTGGCTCGACGGCTTCGGCATGCTGCTGGTCATCGACCACGGCAAGGGCTACATGAGCCTCTACGGCCACAACCAGTCGCTGCTGCGCCAGGTGGGACAAAAGGTGGAGCAGGGTGAGCCCGTGGCCCTGGTCGGCGACAGCGGCGGACAGGAGCGCTCCGGCCTCTACTTCGAGATCCGCTATCAGGGCGAGGCCATCAACCCGACCAAGTGGCTGGCCAGACGCTAAGCCCGCCTTGGCGGTGCCCGAGCGGAGTCCGCTACCTCATCCCCAGCCCTTCTCCCGCGAGGGGGGCAGGGAACAAAAGACAGCAACAACGCGTCGTTTACCACTTCACCTGACAAAAAGTCTGCATCGCTCAGACTTTTTGCTTGGCAGGGGAGGCACCACACCGCCCGCCTCGATGATGAAAACTTACCTCTTTTCCACCCCGCTCAGGGGAAGACCACCAGCCCGATCTGCTCCAGCAGCCCCTGCTGCTGATCTTCAGTGATCTGCACCCCGGCGAGGTTGACCCGGCGCAGATCCAGGCCGGGCAGATCGCACTGGCGCAGATCGCAGCCTTGCAGGTTGAAGCTGGTCCAGTCGATTTGCCCGAACTCGGAGCCGCTGAGATCCGAGCCTGCCAGGGAGGCGCCCAGCAGGTTGGCCCCCTGCCAGCGGTTGCCGGCAAGCTCGCACCGCTCCAGCAGGCAGCTTTCGAAGTTGGCGTAGCTGAAGTTGTTGCCGGTGAGTTGGGCCTCGCAGAAATAGCTTTTGGCGGTGATCCGGTTGGCGAAGCTGGCATGGGCGAAGTTGATCCCCATGGCCTGGCAGTCGCGCATCTCCAGCCCAAGACACTGGCTGCGGCCGAAGTCCGCCAGGGTGAGATCGCAGCGCAGGAAGCTCGCCTCCCGCAGATCGCAGCCCTGAAACAGGCATCCCAATTCCCGTTCCCTGTCATAGAAGCTGCAGTCGACGAAGCGGCACTCCCCGAGATCGAGCCAGGAGAAGTGACAGCCGATGAAGCGGCACCCCTGGAACTGCTCCCCCTCCACCTCCTGCTGCTCGAAGTGGACCCCCTCGAAACACCTGCCCTTGATCATCCCCTGCCCCCTGTTGATGGCGTCATATGCTGACATTGCCGTGCAAAAACGGTAATGTTACGTGTAACATTTTTTGCCGGATCCCCAGATGAACGACACCCGCAAGCGCCGCCCTACCCTGCAGGACATTGCCGACCTGACCGGTGTCACCAAGATGACCGTCAGCCGCTACCTGCGCGACCCGTCCGCCGTGGCCGAAGGGACCCGCGAGCGCATCGCCGCCGCGGTGGAGGAGCTCGGCTACATCCCGAACCGGGCGCCGGACATGCTGTCGAACGCCACCAGCAAGGCGATCGGCATCCTGATCCCCTCCCTCTCCAACCAGGTCTTCTCGGCGGTGATCCACGGCATCGAGGCGGTGACCCGGCCAGCCGGCTACCAGACCCTGCTCGCCCACTACGGCTACAGCCCGGAGCGGGAGGAGGAGCAGGTCGCCTCGCTCCTCTCCTACAACGTGGACGGGCTCATCCTCTCGGACACCCAGCACACCGAGCGCACCCGCAAGATGATCGCCACCGCCGGCATCCCGGTGGTGGAGACCATGGATCTGCCCCTCTCCCCCATCGACATGGTGGTGGGCATGGATCACCGGGCCGCCGCCCGGGCCATGGTAACAGAGATGCTGCGCCGGGGACGGCGCAAGGTGATCTACCTCGGCGCCCGGCTCGACGTGCGCACCCAGTTGCGAATGGAAGGCTACTACCAGGCGATGGCCGATTTCGGTCTGACCGGCCAGCACCTGCTGACGGAGCAATCCTCCAGCTTCACCCTGGGGGGAGAGCTGCTGGCCCAGGCCATGGCGCGCTTCCCCGATCTCGACGGCCTGTTCTGCACCAACGACGACCTGGCGGTGGGGGCCCTGCTGCAATGCCAGGCCAGGTGGATCCCGGTACCCCAGCAGGTGGCCATCGCCGGCAGCAACGCCCTCGACATCGGCCACGCCATGACCCCCAAGCTCGCCAGCATCGTCACCCCCCGCGAGACCATAGGTCGCGAAGCCGCCATCATGCTGCTGGCCCGCCTCGGCGGCCAGCCGCTGGCGACCAGGTGCAAGGACATCGGCTTCTCCCTCTATGAGGGGGAAAGCCTCGGCTGATCCCCGGCCATCATGGCGCGTTCGACCGCCATGATGGCGCCTTCTCCCCTCTCCCCTCGCCGTCCCCTGGCCTATGCTGGCTCCTCCATCCCCCCTGTCAGGAGCAGACCATGCACCACACCGAACGATTGAAAGCCTGCCTGCAGCGCGTCATCTGCGATCCCGCCTTCCCCCTGGCGGAGCTCGACGACTGGTTCACCCCCGACTACTGCCAGGAGGTGAACGGCGAGCGGCTCGACTACCCGGCGTTTCACCAGCACATCGCCACACTGCGCCGCCATCTGGCCGGGGCGAGCATCGAGTTTGTCGCCACCCTGGCGCAGGGGGAGCGGGTGCACTCGACCCATGTGGTACGGGCCACCCGCCAGGACGGCGGCACCCTGGTCTGCAAGGTGAGCGGCCTCTTCACCTTCCGCGGCGATCGGATCTGCCACACCGACGAGGTGACCTGTCTGCTGGCAGGCAGCAAGGAGGATGCGGATATCGGCTCACGGCGCTGACTGCCGGCAACCCGCAGACACCGCCATGGCGAGCAGGAAGGCAGACGACGGGCCCTCAGGCCGCCGGTTCGCGCCGGGCAAGGCGCTGGAGGGCGCGGGACAAGGCACCGGGATCCTCGTAGCCGAGCCGATCGGCGATCTGGGCCAGCGTGAGCCCCCGGTATTGCAACTGGCGCGCCCGTCCCAGCACCACCTGCTCCCGCCACTGGCGAAAGCTGCACCCCAGCTGCTGGAGGAAGAGCCGGTTGAGGGTACGCACCGAGGCGCCGCAATCTGCCGCCAGCGCAGCCAGCGTCAGATGGATGGCGGGCGCCTGGCACACCCTGTCCAGCCCCCGCAACAGGCGCGGGTCCAGCTCCCCGGCGAGGTGAATGCGCGCTGCGAGCGGGTCGGCGCGCTCCAGCTCCTGGCCAAGCACCGTCAGATAGGCCCCCTTCACCTCCTCCTCGACCAGCTCAGGCAGGCGGGCGAAGAGGCCCGCCAACAGCGGGCTGGCCTGCAAGGGGCCGAAGGCGGTGCGGGCCGACGTCGGCACATAAAGGAGGGAGAGCCGGGAGCGGCGCAGCACGCGAAACTCGTGCTCCCACCCCGCCGGAATAAAGCAGATCTGGCCCGCCACCAGCAGTTCTCCCTCCCCTCGCCCCGTGATGATGCCGCCCCCGTCGTGCAGATAGCAGTATTGGGCATGGGGGTGGCAGTGCAGCGCGGTGAAGTGCCCTTGCGGGTAGGATGGATGCAGACAGGACATGAAGGCTCCAGGGGAGAGGGGCGGCCCCCGACCTTAAGCCAGGGCGAGGTCGGAAGCAAACGCCCCCCCCTCCGGGGGCGGAAAAACAGCAGGCCACCCGGGGGTGGCCTGTTTAATTTTTCTAAACGATATTTGCTTAGCGTTTAACTAATTCAACCGCTTCCCGGGAGAGGCGGGTCACCTCCTCCCAGTTGCCGCTCTTGACGGCGTCTGCCGGCAGCATCCAGGAGCCGCCGACGGTGGCCACACATTTCAGCGCCAGGTAGTCGGCCACGTTTTTCGGGCCGATGCCGCCGGTGGGGCAGAATTTCACCTGGGGCAGGGGCGCCGCGATGGCGGAGAGTGCCTTGGTGCCGCCGTTCGCCTCGGCCGGGAAGAATTTGAGGTGGTCATAGCCCGCTTCCAGCGCCTGCATCACCTCGGACGGGGTGGCCACCCCCGGGATCAGCGGCGCCGTGCTCTTGGCCGCGTGGGCCAGCAGGGCCGGGGTCATGCCCGGGGAGATGACGAAGCGGGCACCGGCAGCGACGGCGGCATCAAACTGCGCGCAGTTGAGCACGGTACCGGCACCGACCATGGCATCCGGCATCGCCTTGGCGATGAGGGCGATGGCGTCCAGCGCCACCGGGGTGCGCAGGGTGATCTCGAACACCGAGATGCCGCCGTCGAGCAGGGCCTTGGCCATCGGCAGGGCCTGCTCCAGGTCGTTGATGACCATCACGGGTACCAGGGGGGAGGCGGCAAACACCTCGGCAGGGGTCACTTTCCAGTTCTGCATAGCTCTTCCTTAGTCAAAGATGGTGGCGCCGCACTCGGCGCTCGATACCGCGCGACGCATCACGCTGAACAGTTCACGGCCCCACCCCTCTTGTTCCAGGGTGAGGTCGATCTCGGCCTGGGTACGGCCGCTCAAATCGGTCAGGCAGTCGAGGCGGCCAGACTCGGCATCCACCCGCAGCAGGTCGCCATCGGCGAGCAGGCCGATGGCCCCGCCGTGCAGCGCTTCCGGGGTGACGTGGATGGCGGCCGGGATCTTGCCGGAGGCGCCGGAGAGGCGGCCGTCGGTGACCAGGGCCACCTTGTGACCCGCCTTCTGCAGATTGCCAAGCACCGGCATCAGCTTGTGCAGCTCCGGCATGCCGTTGGCGGCCGGGCCGTTGTGGCGCACCACGATGACGGCATCCTGGTTCAACTCACCGGCCTTGTAGGCCGCCTCCACCGCATGCTGGGAGGAGAAGACCCGGGCCGGGGCCTCGATGACCCGATACTCGGGCGCGACGGCGGAAACCTTGACCACGGCGCGGCCCAGGTTGCCCGCCAGCAGCTTGGTGCCGCCGGTGGCCTGGAACTCGCTGCCAGAGGGAGAGAGCACGCTCGGATCCGCGCTCTCGCCCACCGGTTGCCACACCAGCTTGCCATCCACCAGTGCCGGACGGCTGAGGTAGTCCTGCATCTCGCCGAAGACCGGGGTGGCATCCATGTGGATCAGCCCCTCTTCGGCCAGACGACGCATCAGGCCGGGCACGCCCCCCGCCTGTTCGAAGGCGTTGACGTCCGCCGGGCCGTTCGGGTACATGCGCACCAGGAGCGGCACCACGTCGGAGAGATCGCTCAGGTCGTCCCAGGTCAGCTCCAGCCCGGCGGCGCGGGCCAGCGCCACCATGTGGATGCTGTGGTTGGTGCTGCCGCCGGAGGCAAGCAGGGCCACCAGGCCGTTGACCAGAGCGCGCTCGTCGATCACCGCACTCAGGGGACGATAGGCCGGGGAGCCCGGGATCATGGCGCTGATGCGGCGGGCCGCTTCCTCGGTGAGGGCGTGGCGCAGCTCGCTGTGCGGATGCACGAAGGCGGAGCCCGGCAGCATCAGGCCCATGGCTTCGAACACCAGCTGGTTGGTGTTGGCGGTGCCGTAGAAGGTGCAGGTGCCCGCCGCGTGGTAGGCGCCGCACTCCATCTTGAGCAGGGCGTCGCGGCCCACTTCACCGGCAGCGTACTGCTGGCGCACCTTTACCTTCTCGTCGTTGCTGATGCCGCTCGCCATGGGGCCGGCAGGCACGAAGGCGGTGGGCAGGTGGGCGTGGGAAAGCGCCCCCATGATCTGGCCCGGGGCAATCTTGTCGCAGATGCCGAGCAGCAGGGTGGCGTCGAAGGTGTTGTGGGAGAGGGAGACCGCGGTGGCCTGGGCGATGAGATCCCGGGAGAAGAGGGACATGTCCATCCCCGGCTGACCCTGGGTCACGCCGTCGCACATGGCGGGCACGCCGCCGGCAACCTGGGCACTGTGGCCGAGCTCCGCCAGGGCGCCCTTGATGATGTCCGGGTAGCCCTGATAGGGCTGATGGGCACTCAGCATGTCGTTGTAGGCGGTGACGATGGCCACGTTGGCGCGGGTCATGTCGAGGATGCGCCCCTTCTCGTCACAGCTCGAGGCGGCCACGGCGTGGGCCAGGTTGCCGCAGGAGAGGGAGGCGCGGGTCTTGCCCTGATCGGCCTGGCGCTGGATGCGGGCCAGGAAGCGGGCACGGCGGGCGGTGCTGCGCTCGCGGATGCGGTTGGTCACCTGGGTGATCACGGGATGGGTCATAGCTTTCTCTCCAACTCTATATACGGGCGCGGTCGGCCGCAGCCGGGCGCGCGACATGGCTCATTGCGCCTGCGTCAGCGCGGTGACGGCACGGTCGACCACCTGTTCGAAGGTCCCGTCGATATCGATGCGAAACACGCCGGGCTCGCCATCCGGTCGCTCCAGGGTATCAAACTGGCTTTGTACCATGGCTTCGCGCATGAAGTGGCCCTGCCGTGCCCGCATCCGTTCGAGAATGAGGGACTGGCTGCCATCCAGAAACAGGAAACTCACCGAGTCGTTGCCCTCGCGGATCTGGTCGCGGTACTGCTTCTTGAGGGCCGAGCAGACGATGACGCCGAGCTCGTTCTTGCGCTCCAGGCTGTAGGCCGCATCGCGGATCCGCTCTAGCCAGGGGGCCCTGTCTTCGTCGTTGAGCGGGTTGCCCGCCGCCATCTTCTGGATGTTCGCGCGAGGGTGCAGATCATCGCCGTCGATGAACTTGGCCCCCAGGGCATTGGCCACCTTGAGGCCGATGCTGGACTTGCCGCTGCCACACACACCCATCACGATAATGCACTTGCCCGCCATTATTTGACCTCTCTCTCACTTTTCAAAAAACGTTCGCCTGATGGGTTCTAAGCTACCACGTTACCGGTAACATGTTACCGGTAACGTTTCGCAATGTGAAGTGCAGCACAGAAATGTGCAGAACAACAACTAGAACCATTTGAGGACAATTTTATGGACGGAGCAATGAACACACCCGATGTCGCCTATCTGCTCTCGGTAGCGGGCGGAGCCATTGTCATGTTGCTGGTGCTGATCATGCGATTCAAGGTACATGCCTTCGTGGCATTGACCCTGGTCAGCATGCTGACGGCCCTGGCCACCGGGGTCACCTATGACCAGGTGATCCCCACCATGCTGACCGGTTTCGGCGGCACCCTGGCCTCGGTCGCGCTGCTGGTCGGCCTCGGCGCCATGATAGGCAGGATCCTGGAGATGACGGGGGGCGCCAAGGTACTGGCCGATACCCTGATCAACCGCTTCGGCTCCCACCGCGCCCCCTTCGCGCTGGGTGTGGCCTCCCTGCTGTTCGGCTTCCCGATCTTCTTTGACGCCGGCCTCATCGTCATGCTGCCCATCATCTTCAGCGTGGCGAAGCAGTTCGGCGGCTCCGTCCTCAAGTATGCCCTGCCCTCCGCCGGTGCCTTTGCGGTGATGCACGCCTTCCTGCCGCCCCACCCGGGCCCGGTGGCCGCCAGCGAGCTGCTGGGTGCCAACATCGGTCTGCTCACCATCGTGGGCCTGCTGGTCGCGCTGCCCACCTGGTATCTGGGTGCCTACCTGTTCGGGCTCTGGTCCGGCAAGAAGTTTGAGCTGCCCCTGCCCCCGAGCTTCACTGCCAGTGCCGAGCAGCTCTCCGACAAGGCGCCGAGCTTCGGCCAGGTGATCTCCATCCTGCTGCTGCCGCTGGTGCTCATCTTCATGGATACCGGCCTCAATACCCTGAGCGTCATGGGCGTCATCGACAAGGGTGCGGACTGGGTCAACGTGCTGCGCATGGTCGGCAAGACTCCGGTCGCCCTGCTCATCACTGTGCTGTACGCCCTCTGGATGTTCCGCCAGAGCCAGGGCAAGGTGCAGCTCGAGAAGTTCTGCAACGACGCCCTGGCCCCGGTCTGCGCCGTCATCCTGGTCACCGGTGCCGGCGGCATGTTCGGCGGCGTATTGCGGGCGAGCGGCATCGGCACCGCGCTGGCCGACGTGCTCTCCGATACCGGCATGCCGGTGATCCTGGCAGCCTTCCTGGTGTCCGCCGCGCTGCGGGTCGCTCAGGGTTCCGCCACCGTGGCCCTGACCACTACCGCCGCCCTGATGGCGCCGACCGTGGCCGCCACCACCGGCCTGAGCGAACTGGATCTGACCTTCATCGTCATTGCCATCGCCGGGGGTGCCACCGTGCTCTCCCACTTCAATGACTCCGGCTTCTGGCTGGTCAGCCGCTTCCTGAACATGGACGAGAAGACCACCCTCAAGACCTGGACCGTGATGGAGACGCTGCTCGGCACCATCGCCTTCCTCATCGTGGCCACGGCCAGCGCCATCCTCTGACGGAAACACATCGGGGCCGCATCCGTCGGCCCCGATGTGATATTGCACCGACTTTTTACGGATTCTTGCTTGGGCCCATCGCCACAGATTGCTAGAATTGCCTATTCTTCGCCCCGAGTGGAACGCTTCATCCCGTGATTTCAGGCTTCTCTATGCATTCATCGGCACATTATCGACAGTTGCTGACCCGCTTACCCCAGATCGCGGTTGCCGCGGATCAGTTCCAGATACTCAGCAGCGCCAAAGACTTCAAGAGCCGGATCCTGTCGCTCATCGCCCATGCGACCCAGCGCATCTATCTGATCGCGCTCTATCTGCAGGATGACGAGGCGGGACGGGAGATCCTCTCCGCCCTCTATGCCGCCAAGCAGCGCAATCCCTCTCTCGACATCAAGGTGTTCGTCGACTTCCACCGCGCCCAGCGCGGCCTGATCGGCAAGGGCAAGCAGGGGGGCAACCACCTGATGTACCAGGCCATGGCCGCCAGCCACCAACACCAGATCGAGATCTACGGCGTGCCGGTCAAGGGTCGCGAGCTGCTCGGGGTGCTGCACCTCAAGGGCTTCATCTTCGACGACACCCTGCTTTACTCCGGCGCCAGCCTCAACGACATCTACCTGCACCAGCAGGAGCGCTACCGCTTCGATCGCTATCACCAGATCCACAGCCCGGCACTGACCCGCAGCATGGTCAACTACGTGGATGACGTCTTCCTCGGCAGCGAGGCCGTCCAGCGGCTGGATCGCACCAGCATCCCCGGCGCCAAGCAGCTCAAGGGACCGATCCGCCGCTTCAAGCAGCGTCTGCGCCTCTGCCAATACCGCTTCGAGAGCATCCAGCCCAACGATCGGGAGATCGCCGTGACCCCCATGGTGGGCCTGGGCAAGCGGGGCAACCAGCTCAACCGGATGATCCGCAACCTGGTGCGGGCCACCGAGCGGGAGATCTTCATCTGCACCCCCTACTTCAACCCCCCCAAGGAGTTGAACAAGGACGTGGAGGCGCTGCTCAAACGCGGCTGCAAGGTGACCATCGTCGTGGGCGACAAGACCGCCAACGACTTCTTCATCCCCCCGGAGGAGAAGTTCTCCACCATCGGCGGTCTGCCCTATCTCTACGAGACCAACCTGCGCAAGTTTGCCGAGCGCAACCAGCACCACATCGACAACGGCCGGCTCAACCTCATGCTCTGGTGCTGCGAGAAGAACTCCTATCACCTCAAGGGGATCTTCGTGGATGAGGAGTGGGCCCTGCTCACCGGCAACAACCTCAATCCCCGAGCCTGGGCGCTGGATCTGGAGAACGGCCTGCTGGTACACGACCAGCACCATCACCTGCGCGAGCAGTTCAGTGCGGAGCGGGAGAACATCCTGGCCCACACCCGCCGCATCAGTCACTTCGACCAGATAGAGCAGATCAAGGATTACCCGGATCAGGTGCGCAAGCTGCTGGCCCGGATCCACAGGGTCAAGGCTCACCTGCTGCTCAAGCGCATCATCTGACCGCCAGGGCGCCCCGTCAGTGAAAAGGCCTGCCGTTTCCGGCAGGCCTTTTTCATGGATGACCCTCACCCCGCTCCCTTGCCCACCAGCCCGGAACGGCACAACGCGGCTTGCATCGAGGCCGCAACAACCCCTATCATCTGGACATATTTACAGTGTTTTCGGGCATCTAATTGATGAAATTGGATAAAATCTCCCTCGACAGCCTCAAGGGTGTCGGCAGCAAGATGCTGGAGAAACTCGAGCGACTGGGGCTGGCCACGGTGCAAGACCTGCTGTTCCACCTCCCCCTGCGCTACGAGGACCGCACCCAGGTGTGGCCCATCGGCGATCTGCCGCCCGGCCTGCACGGTGCCGTCGAGGGCGAGATCCAGGACACCCAGCTGGTAATGGGGCGCCGCCGCATGCTGGTGTGCCGTATCAGCGACGGCACCGGCAGCCTGACCCTGCGCTTCTTCAATTTCACCGCTGCCCAGAAAAACAGCCTGGCCCAGGGCCGCCTTATCCGCTGCTTCGGCGAGACCCGTCCCGGCAAGTACGGCCTGGAGATGGCCCACCCCGAGTACAAGCTGCTCGGCGAGGAGCAGGCCGGCCAGACCGAAGAGGCCCTCACCCCCGTCTACCCCACCACAGAGGGGCTGCGCCAGCTCACCCTGCGCAGCCTCACGGATCAGGCCCTGGCCCAGCTCGACCTCTACGGGGTCGAGGAGCTGCTGCCTGCCGGCCTCTATCCCCAGCAGATCGATCTTGCCGCCGCCCTGAAGCTGCTGCACCGCCCGCCTCCCTCGGTGGCGCTGGCCCTGCTCGAGAGCGGCCAGCACCCGGCACAGCAGCGGCTGGTACTGGAAGAGCTGCTGGCCCACAACCTCTCGGTCTTGAAGGTGCGCGCCCAGGCACAGACCCAGCTGGCCCGTGCCCTCAAACCCGCTCCCGAGCTGGTCCGGCAGCTGCTCGGCGCCCTGCCGTTCACCCCCACCGGCGCCCAGAGCCGGGTGGTGGCGGAGATCGGCCGGGATCTGCAGCAGAGCCACCCCATGATGCGGCTGGTGCAGGGGGACGTGGGCTCAGGTAAAACGCTGGTCGCGGCGCTGGCCGCCCTGCAGGCCATCGGCAACGGCTGCCAGGTGGGGCTGATGGCCCCGACCGAGCTGCTGGCCGAACAGCACGCCATCAACTTCGCCAGGTGGCTGGATCCGCTCGGCATCAAGGTGGGCTGGCTGGCGGGCAAGCAGAAGGGCAAGGCGCGGGAAGAGGCGCTGGCCGCCATCGCGGACGGCAGCGTCAAGATGGTGGTGGGCACCCATGCCATCTTCCAGGAGCAGGTGGTATTCCAGCGCCTCGCCCTGGTCATCATTGATGAACAGCACAGGTTCGGCGTGCATCAGCGTCTCGCCCTGCGAGAAAAAGGAGAGCGGGAAGGGGTGCATCCCCATCAGCTCATCATGACCGCCACTCCCATCCCCCGCACCCTGGCGATGACCGCCTATGCCGACCTCGACACCTCCATCATCGACGAGCTGCCGCCGGGCCGCACTCCCATTACCACGGTCGCCCTGCCGGACAGTCGCCGCCAGGACGTGATCGAGCGGGTGAGGCTCGCCTGCGAGGAGGGCAAACAGGCCTACTGGGTCTGCACCCTGATCGAGGAGTCGGAGGTGCTGGAGTGCCAGGCCGCCGAAGACACCGCCGCCGAGCTGCAAACCCTGCTGCCCGGCCTGCACATCGGCCTGGTACACGGCCGGATGCGCCCCGTCGAGAAACAGCGGGTGATGGAGGAGTTCAAGGCGGGCATACTGCAACTGCTGGTCGCCACCACCGTCATCGAGGTGGGGGTGGACGTGCCCAATGCCAGCCTGATGATCATCGAAAACCCGGAGCGACTGGGGCTGGCCCAGTTGCACCAGCTGCGCGGCCGGGTCGGGCGGGGGTCGGTGGCCTCTCACTGCGTGCTGCTCTATCATGCCCCCTTGTCCAAGACCGCCCAGAGCCGCCTCGGGGTACTGCGGGAGACCAATGACGGCTTTCTCATCGCCCAGCGGGATCTGGAACTGCGCGGCCCAGGCGAGCTGCTCGGTACCCGCCAGACCGGCCTGGCCGATCTCAAGATCGCCGATCTGGTGCGCGACCAGCCGCTCATCCCTCAGGTACAGAAGATGGCGCGCTTCCTGATGGACAAACACCCGGCTCATGTCGAGCCCCTGATCCGCCGCTGGCTGGGCCTGCGAGACCACTACTCCAATGCTTGACCAAGGCAGATGCAGAAGAGGGTCACCTTGCCTGATGGACAAACACCCGGCTCATGTCGAGCCCCTGATCCGCCGCTGGCTGGGCCTGCGGGACCACTACTCCAATGCTTGACCAAGGCAGATGCAGAAGAGGGTCACCTTGCCTGATGAATAAACACCCGAGCCATGTCGAACCCTTGATACGATGCTGGCTCGGTCTACGGGATCACTACTCGAATGCCTGACCAAGCAACAGAAACAGGAGGAAAGCACTGATGAATTCCTGGCTGCGCGGCCTGCTCTACACCTTTGCCTTCCTGCTGCTCTTTGTCTGGGTCGGTCTCGGCCTGTTCGATGCCGAGCGCGCCAAAGGCCCCATCGCCAACTGGCTCAGCCAGCAGACCGGGGTGCCCGTCACCATAGGCCGGCTGGTGTTCAATCCGCTGCACCCCTACACCCTGCTGGCGGAACAGGTGCGCTATGGGGATGCGGTACAGCTGGAAAAACTCTATCTGGAGATCGAGCACATCGACTGGTTGAACCGGGATGTGCGCATCGCCCACCTGGACCTCATCCGTCCCGTCATCAAGCTGCCGCTCCCCAACCAGTTACCAAGCCTGCCGGTTCGCTCCCTCACCATCAGCGACAGCACCATCGACAACCTGAGCCTGCAGAGCGAGGCCCTGACCCTGCGCGGCCTCAGTGCGTCCCTGAGTGACTGGGAACTGATCGACCCAAGACGCCAGCCCCAGGCCAACCTCACCCTGGGCATCAACCAGCTGGAGACCCCCATGTTCACCCTGGCCCGTCTCAGCCTAAAGGGGCGGCTGGAGGGGCAGGTGCTCAGCACCGACAGACTGACCACCAACCTGTTCGACGGCCTGCTCGAGACCGGCATGGTACTGAACTGGCCAGAGCGCAGCCTGCAACTGCACGATCTCAAGGCCCGCACCATGCGACTCGAGCTTGGTGACATTCCCCCTGGCGAGTTCCCCCTGCGCCGCATCACCCTGGACAGGGGTCAACTTGCCCAGGTGAGCATCAATGCCATCGATCAGGAGCTCTCCCTCAACAACTTCAACGGCCAGCTCACCGCCTTCGACTGGCAGGCGGGCAGCCAGCCCAGCGGCTATCTGGCGGGCACCCTGGGCGACATGGGCCGCGGCCTGTTCCAGCTTGAGGCCGTCGAGGGCAAGCTTGCCTTCTCCCCCCGGCAGCTGGATGCCGAGCTGCGGGGCAAGGCATACGAAGGGGAGTTCAACGTCGAGCTGGCCCTCGACACCCAGCAGCAGAAGCTCACCCTGAAGGATCTGGCCCTGAGCGGCATGGACATCAGCTTGCCCCAGGGGTGGTGGCAGGATTGGCAGGGCTGGCGCCCGCAACAGATCGACATCCGCAAACTGGCCTTCGACAAGCTCAAGGTGCTCTCTTTCGACGACACCCTGCCCCTCTCCCTGACCGGCTGGCAACTCTACCTGAACGATCTCGCCCTGCGGGGCAACCAGCCAGGCCCCCTGCTGGGACGTGCCCGCATCGAGAGCAAGTGGTTCGAGCTGGTGTGGGACGGTCTCAGTGCTCGCAACGGCACCCTGGATGGCGAGCTGACCCCCAGCTCCTGGCAGCTCAACACCCTCACCACCTCCCTGCCCGACGAGGGCTCCCTCAACCTGAGCGGCCAGTGGGGCAGGACGCCCGGGCAGGAGAGCCGCCTGCAGTTGCAGGGCAAGCAGCTGGATCTGGAGCAGTGGGGCAAGTTGCTGCACTCCCCCGTCTCCTTCGCGGGCAAGGTGGATCTGGCGGCAGATCTGCAAGCCGACCTCAACGGGCAGCCCGGCGAGCAGACGGCCAACTGGCGCCGGACCCTTCAGGGCAGCCTGAGCCTGGAGAGCAAGGATCCCTTCTGGGACAAGGTCGGCATCGACCCCTTGCTGGATGACTGGTTCAGGGAGCAGACCCCCCCCGATCTGACACCGCAGACGCTGTGGCAGGCGATGCAGCGCGGAGACACCCCCTTCTATCAGATCAGGCTGGATGCCAGGGCGGAGCAGGGCAAGGTGCGGATCGAGCAAGGCGGTGCCTCCACCATCACCCACCTGCTGGCACTGCAAGGGGGTGTCGACCTGGCCGCAGACCAGTGGCAGCTCGACCTCGGGGTCCTGAACAAGGGGCGCTGCGCCGAGCTGCTCGCCCGCTGGCGCGGCCCCCTCAATGCGCCCGACCTGGGCTGGAGTTTCCCCACGGGACAGGACGCCTGTGGCTGGGAGGCGGGTGTGCGCTACCCCGCCCAGGGACGAAGCGGCCCGCTCTGGCGCCCACGGCCACCGGCCGCCCAATAACGAACAAGGCCTCGCGAAGAGGCCTTGTTGCTGTGAACATCAGGGATCAGCGTGCGCCGCGCTTGATGGGCAGTACCACGTACTGACCGACAAACTCCACCGCCAGCTTGCGGCCGCTGAACAGCTGCACCCGCAGGCTGAATTTGGCGGACTCTCCGCCCCTCAGCGGCTCGAGCACGGCGGGCATGCCCTCCCGGGCCACCCGCGCCTCCGGTTCTTCGCTCACCGGCCGGTAATACTTGATGTTGCCCTCGGCCAGCACGGTATCCCCTCCCAGCCCTGCCTCCTTGAGCTGCAACCAGATGAGACCCCAACCCGCCAGCACGCACTGGCTGTAGATGCTGCCGGCGAACATGGTGTCGTGGACGTTGAGATTGGCCGCCAGGTTGGCCTTGAGGTGGAAGGTCTGGCCATCGTAGTGGGTGATGTGCACCCCCATCTTCTCGCTGATGGGAATGCCCCGCGACCAGCGGGTGGTGAGATCCTGGCACCACTCCGGACGGTACTGGATGGTCTGCATGGGACTCAGGGACTTGATCATCTGGCGGTGAGGGATGCGGCCGAAGGAGACGGGGCCTTCCCCTACCTCGAGGAAGCCGCAGCGGCGATAGAACTCCACCGCCTCCTGGCGGGCGTTCATCACCAGCCGTTTTACCTTCTCGTCGCGGGCAAGCTGCTCGAGATCTTCCACCATGCGGGCGCCCAGCCCCTGGCCGCGAAATTCGGGTCGCAGCGCCATAAAGCGGATTTGGGCTTCATCGCCGCCCACAAAGAGGCGACCCACGGCGATGGGCGTTCCGTCGGGTGAGAGCATCAGCCGATGAATGGCGACGGTATCGTACTCGTCACGCTCGGAACCAAGGGGCAGATTGAAGGGTTTGCGCAGTAGTTCCCAGCGCAACTGATAGTAAGCATCCAGCTCCGCTGGTGTTTCTGGGGTGACTACCCGGTACATAAAACGATCCTTGAGTGTGCGCCGACTGGCAGATGGAAGGACTGACGCAACCATTTCTCCCGGCGCAGCCTGTAGTAGGTATCCAGCTCGGCTGCCGTTTGGGGGGTGACCACCCGGTACATAACAACATCCTTGAGTTACACTGGTCGAAAGCCATCTTGCCGTGCAAATTCATGGACTTCAATCTGCAAGCGTACCAAGCCGATCACTTATTGCACCTCAGTGCCAAACCCGAACGCCGCGTTTCGGTGCTTGAAAATGCCCGTCATCGCTGGCTGGAAATGGACGGCGTGGTGCAATCCGCCATGAGCCTCCACCAGCCGGCCCGCCTCTGTCTGCCTCATCAACGGAGCATCGCGGAGCAGTTGCCAAAGCAGGCAAGCCGGATCCTGGAGCTGGGGCTGGGCGGAGGGGATCTCACCCGTCACCTGGCGGCACGCTGGCCCGATGCCCACCACGACTGCGTGGATCTGGATGCCGAGATCCTCACCCTGTTCCAGCAGTTCTTTCTCCCCTCATCAGGGGGCTCGCCTCGGCTGCATCACGCCGATGCGCTGCACTTCCTGCACCAGAGCCAGGAGAGCTACGATCTGGTGCTGCTGGATTTGTTCAGCCAGGACGGCAACCCCCTGCTGCTGTTCCAGGCCCCGCTCTATCAGGCACTGGCCAGCCGCCTGAGCGGCACCCTCATCATCAATCTGCTGCCCCGCACCCGGCTCGAACAGTCACAGGCTCTGCGACTGGCAGAGGAGTGGATAGGCCCGACCCACGTCCACGACGTGCCCGGCTACCGCAACGTCATCCTGCACGCGACCCGTCAGCATGGCCAGGGCGGGCGAGCATCGGCAGAGTGAAGAGCCTGCGAAGTGTGCAGGCATCGCGTCCTGCCCTCCGGTGAGGCCTGCCCTGCCTGCCACCCTTATACCTGCAGCCAGAAGGTGACGGGGCCATCGTTGAGCAGCCTGACCTTCATGTCGGCGGCGAAGCGGCCGGTTTCGGTCGGCACGCCGCTCTCCCTGGCGCGGGCCACGAAGTACTCATAGAGTCGCTCGGCATCTGCGGGATGGGCGCCACCGGAGAAGCTGGGTCTCATCCCCTTGCCGGTATCCGCCGCCAGGGTGAACTGGGAGACCACCAGCAGGCTGCCACCCACCTGACTCACGTTGAGGTTCATCTTGCCGTTCTCATCAGAGAAGATGCGATAGCCGCTCACCTTGTGCAGCAGCTTGTCGGCCTTGGCCTCGTCATCCCCCTGCTCCACCCCGAGCAGCACCAGCAACCCCTGGCCGATGGCCCCGGTCACCTCTCCCTCTACCGTTACGCTGGCCTCGCTGACCCGCTGAATCAGTGCAATCACATCCCTCTCCTCTCAAAACAGCACGACCACCCATCCTGCGGGATGAGCGGTCGTCGATGCTACCAATAAATGCCCTGCCCGGGCCAACGTCTTTGTGTCGGGATCCGGTGTGATGGCCGGCCGGCGTCAGGCCAGCTCCTCTGCACCGGGCTTCTCGTACTCCCCGAGGCAGGCGGTGGTCTCGGCCCCCAGCAACACCACCAGCCAGCTCAGATACACCCAGACGAACAGGATGGGAATGGTCGCCAGGGCGCCATAGATGGCCTGGTAGGAGGGGAAGTTGGTGATGTAGATGGCAAAGCCGCGCTTGGCCAGCTCGAACAGGGTGGCCGCCACCAGGGCACCGATGAAGGCGTGGGTCAGCCGCACGCGGCAGTTGGGCACCACGGTATAGATCAGCAGGAAGGTGAGCACGGAGAAGAGGAACGGCAGGCTGCGCAGCAGCAGATAGCCGATACCGAACAGGCTGTCAGCCGCGAACAACCTGAGTGAGAGAATGTAGGAGGAGATGGCGATGCTGGCCCCGATGAGCACGGGGCCCAGGGTCAGGATCATCCAGTACATGGCGAATGCCTGGGCCAAGGGCCGGCTTCGGGTGGATCGCCAGATGTAGTTGAGGTTCTTGTCGATGGCCGAGATGAGCATCAGGGCCACCACGATCAGGGCACCGATACCGACGGCCGTGGTGTTGGTGGCGTTGGCCACGAAGCCGTCGATGTACTCCTTGAGCATCTCCCCTGCGGTGGGGACGAAGTTGTGATAGACAAACTGCTCCATCGCCTGCTTCAGGCTCTGGAACACCGGAAAGGCCGACATCATGCCGAACACCACGGCGATCATGGGCACCAGGGAGAGCAGGGTGACATAGGCCAGGTAACCGGCGGTCACCGTCAATCTGTCCTGCTGGAAACGGCCCCAGACAAACTGGGCGAAGTGGGCACCATCGTGGCGCAAGAAGGAGAGTGCATGGGCCAGACGGCCGCGGATCTGCTGCTGCATCTTGTTTCTCGTAAGCGTGATCATGCAGACATTGTGTCAGATAGGGTGGTCATTTGGCCACCCGCAGACCGGCCGGATGCGCCTCCATCGAGCTCAGGCCCCATGCGCCCTCATGTCGAGCCCATAAAAAAAGAGGCCATAAGGCCTCTCTTTGGTCTGTCGATGAACAGCTATCGATCAAGCACGACCGGCGCGCTTGCGATCCAGTTCGGTCAGCAGCTTTTTACGGATACGGATGGCCTTGGGGGTGATCTCCACCAGCTCATCGTTGTCGATGAACTCCAGAGCTTGCTCCAGGGTCATGCGGATCGGCGGAGTCAGCACCTGGGCTTCGTCGGTACCGGAGGCACGCATGTTGGTCAGCTGCTTGCCTTTCAGGCAGTTGACGGTCAGGTCGTTGGAGCGGGAGTGGATCCCGATCACCTGGCCTTCGTACACTTCGGTCGCGTGACCGATGAACAGACGACCGCGGTCTTGCAGACCGAACAGGGCGAAGGTCAGGGCCTTGCCGGTGGCGTTGGAGATCAGCACACCGTTCTGACGCTCACCGATGCTGCCACCCTTGTGCGGACCGTAGTGGTCGAAGGTGTGGTACAGCAGACCGGTACCAGAGGTCATGGTCAGGAACTCGGTCTGGAAGCCGATCAGACCACGGCTCGGGATGATGAAGTCCAGACGGACGCGACCCTTGCCATCCGGGGTCATGTTGGTCATCTCGCCTTTACGCAGGCCGAGCTGCTCCATCACGGAACCCTGATGCGCTTCTTCCACGTCCACAGTAACGGTTTCGAACGGTTCTTGCAGTTCGCCATCCACGGTACGCAGGATAACTTCCGGACGGGATACCGCCAGTTCGTAACCTTCGCGGCGCATGTTTTCGATCAGGATGGAGAGGTGCAGTTCACCACGGCCGGAGACGCGGAACTTGTCCGGATCTTCGGTCTCTTCCACGCGCAGGGCCACGTTGTGGACCAGCTCCTGGTTCAGACGCTCCAGAATGTTGCGGGAGGTGACGAACTTGCCTTCTTTACCGGCGAACGGCGAGGTGTTGACCTGGAAGGTCATGTTCACGGTCGGCTCGTCAACGGAGAGCGGCGGCAGGGCTTCGACGGCACTGTTGTCACAGATGGTGTCGGAGATCTTCAGCTCGCCCAGACCGGTGATGGCGATGATGTCGCCCGCTTGCGCGTCGGTCACTTCGGTACGGGACAGGCCCAGGTAGCCCAGCACCTGACCGACCTTGCCGGTACGCGGTTTGCCGTTGGCACCGACGATGGTGACCTGCTGGTTGGTCTTGACGCGACCACGAGTGATGCGGCCGATACCGATGACGCCCACGTAGGAGTTGTAGTCCAGCTGGGAGATCTGCATCTGGAAGGCACCGTCAACGTCGCCCTTTGGGGCTTCCACGTTGTCGACGATGGCCTGGAACAGGGGTTCCATGTTCTCGGACGGGACGTCCTGATCCAGGGTGGCCCAACCGTTCAGTGCAGAGGCGTAAACAACCTTGAAGTCCAGTTGCTCATCGGTGGCACCCAGGTTGTCGAACAGATCGAAGACCTGATCCATTACCCAGTCAGGACGAGCACCCGGACGGTCGATCTTGTTGATGACCACGATGGGCTTCAGACCCTGGGCGAACGCCTTCTGGGTCACGAAACGGGTCTGCGGCATCGGGCCGTCAACGGCGTCGACCAGCAGCAGCACGGAGTCAACCATGGAGAGTACGCGCTCAACTTCACCACCGAAGTCGGCGTGACCCGGAGTATCCACGATGTTGATGCGGTAGTCGTTCCAGCGGATCGCAGTGTTCTTGGCGAGAATGGTGATGCCACGTTCCCGTTCCAGATCATTGGAGTCCATGATCCGTTCCTGACCTTCGCTGGTGCGATCCAGAGTGCCGGATTGCTGCAGCAGCTTATCAACCAGAGTCGTTTTGCCGTGGTCAACGTGCGCAATAATCGCAATATTGCGTAAATTCTCTAACATTCTCGCCTCAAATCACCGGGTAAAATTGGGCGCTAATTGTACTCTCGCCTTTGTGATCTGCCTAGCAGAATTGCAACACATTCACGCACAACAAAGGATCAGGATCATGGACCCCGCAGCAAAAGGCTGCTTAGATGGCCTGGATACGCTGGCGCACCATCTCGGTGCACCAAAACGATCCAAGGTTGCACCACTTTAATGCAGCAACCGGCATGAGAACGGGTTTCTCGACAGCCTGAAACGGTGCAAGTGCCCTGAAATCAAGCTGTCACAAACTTGGCACGATACTGGCTTATGTGAATGTGACGACGCATTCACCCAAAGAGTTTTAACACCGGAGGTTACTTAGCATGTCAGCCCAGAACGTTTTGGCCCTGATCCAGGAACACGAAGTCAAGTTTGTTGATCTGCGTTTTACCGACACCAAGGGTAAAGAGCAGCACGTATCCATCCCTTCCCACCAGGTTGACGAAGACTTCTTCGAAGACGGCAAGATGTTCGATGGTTCCTCCATCGGCGGCTGGAAGGGCATCAACGAGTCTGACATGGTGCTGATGCCGGACCCGGCTTCCGCCAAACTGGACCCGTTCACCGAAGAGACCACTCTGAACATCGTCTGTGACGTGCTTGAACCCGCCACCATGCAAGGCTATGACCGCGATCCGCGCTCCATCGCCAAGCGTGCCGAAGATTTCCTGAAGTCCAGCGGCATCGCTGACACCGTGCTGTTCGGGCCGGAGCCGGAATTCTTCATGTTCGACAACATCACCTTCTCCAACACCATGGGCCACAGCTTCGTGAAGATCGAATCCGAAGAAGCTGCCTGGAACTCCGGTACCGACTACGAGCACGGCAACAAGGGTCACCGTCCGTTCGTCAAGGGTGGTTACTTCCCGGTTGCCCCGGTTGACTCCTCCCAGGACATCCGTGCCGCCATGTGCCTGGTGCTGGAAGAGATGGGCCAGGTCGTCGAAGCTCACCACCACGAAGTGGCGACCGCCGGTCAGAACGAGATCGCAACCCGCTTCAACACCCTCACCCTGAAGGCTGACGAAGTACAGGTCCTGAAGTACGTGATCCACAACGTGGCCCACGCCTACAACAAGACCGTCACCTTCATGCCGAAACCCATGTTCGGTGACAACGGCTCCGGCATGCACTGCCACCAGTCCCTGGCCAAAGACGGCGTCAACCTGTTCGCAGGCGACCTGTATGGCGGTCTGTCCGAGATGGCACTGCACTACATCGGCGGCATCATCAAGCACGCCAAGGCCATCAACGCCTTCGCCAACCCGACCACCAACTCCTACAAGCGTCTGGTGCCGGGCTATGAAGCACCGGTCATGCTGGCCTACTCCGCCCGCAACCGTTCTGCCTCCATCCGTATCCCGGTCGTGCCGAGCCCGAAAGCCCGCCGCATCGAAGTACGCTTCCCGGATCCGGCTGCCAACCCGTACCTGGCCTTCGCTGCCCAGCTGATGGCCGGTCTGGACGGCATCATCAACAAGATCCATCCGGGCGATGCCATGGACAAGAACCTGTACGATCTGCCGCCGGAAGAAGCCGCTGAAGTGCCGACCGTTGCCGGTTCCCTGGACGAAGCGCTGTCCGCACTGGATGCAGACCGTGAGTTCCTGACCCGTGGTGGCGTGTTCAGCGATGACTTCATCAACTCCTACCTGGAACTGAAACAGCAGGATGTTGACCGCGTGCGCATGACTCCGCACCCGCTGGAGTTCGAGCTGTACTACTCCGTCTAATCCGCTTTCCCATGACAAACCCGCCATCTGGCGGGTTTTTTTTCATTCTGGCAACGGAAATACCGCCAAACGGGCACGATCGTGCAGAAAGATGATCCCGTTCACGGAGCCGTACCACCCTCGGCTGTTCACACCCCGACCCCATGGTTTTTCTCTGATAGGATTAAGGTGAACCCCGTCAAGGAGAGATGGATGAACACTGTACCCTGGCTGCTGAGCCTCCTGCTGATGGCCTCCTGTTCCGCACAGGCCGCCCGCGTCTACTCCTGGGTCGATCCCCAGGGGGTGACCCACTACACCGATGCCCCTCCTCCCGGCAAGAGCGCAAAAGAGGTAGACCTGCGGGTCTCGCCGCTCATCGGCACAGCCCCCCACTCGGTCCAGGTGGACAACTTCAACAGCCTGACCGGTGTCGATGCCAGGAAAGCCCTGGAAGCGGCTCCCCTGGAGATCGACCTCATCTCTCCGGAACCGGGCAGCACATTGCGCGACAATACCGGCAACATCGTCTTCCAGGGCGAGATCTCTCCCCAGGTCCCGGTGCAATACGATGTGCGCCTGATCCTGAACGGCAAGGCGGTGCCCCTGGTTCACAACAGCCTGGCCATAAGGGTGGAAAACCTCGATAGGGGCGCTTACGAGGCACGGCTCGAGTTGCTCGCCAAAGACGGTACGATCCTTGCTAAATCTAAGCCAACCACCTTTTACCTGCACAGGGCGTCGGTGAATCAGGCTCCCAGAGCTGCCCCCAAGGCCAATTAGGGGTGATGTGACGCACCGATGCGGGTAAACTTGATGCACTATATTGGTGCATTCTAGGTGTACAGCACCGTTTTAGGGAGAAACCTGTGCCAACCCGCTCGGACAACGCCAAGACACTCTTGGACAATCTGCTGACCGCCGTCATTCTCATGGATGAGCGTCTCTGCATTCAATTCGTCAACCCGGCGGCAGAGCAGCTGCTTTCCCTCAGCGAACGACGACTGATCGGCATCGAACTGCCCCACCTGCTGGAACACATCTCTCTCGATCTGCAGCGTTTCAAACAGTGCCTCATTTCGGGGCAGGGCTTCACCGACAGCGAAGTCACCCTGGTGGTGGAGGGGGAGCCCAGGCTGGTAGAGATCAGCGTCAGCCCCATGGCCGATCATGAACAGCGACTGATGGTGGTAGAACTGCGCAAGATCGATCAGCAGAAGAAGATCAGCCAGGAGCTGCAGCAACACGCCCAGCAGCAGGCCGCCAAGGAGCTGGTGCGCGGCCTGGCGCACGAGATCAAGAACCCCCTGGGGGGATTGCGCGGCGCGGCCCAACTGCTGCAAAAGGAGTTGCCCGACCCGGCCTTGCGTGAATACACCGGCATCATCATCGAGCAGGCCGATCGCCTGCGGGTGCTGGTCGACAGGTTGCTCGGTCCCCAGCGTCCCGGCCGTCACCAGATGCACAACGTTCACTCCGTGCTGGAGCAGGTGCGCCGTCTGGTGGACCTGGAGCTGCCGCCGCAGATCCGCATCGAGCGGGACTACGACCCCAGCATCCCCGAATTCGAGATGGAATCGGACCAGCTGCAACAGGCGTTCCTGAACATAGTGCGCAACGCCGCCGAGGCCCTTGGGGATCAGGACGGCCTCATCCGCATCAAGACGCGCACCGCCTTCCAGATCACCATCCATGGCCAGCGCTATCGCCTGGCGGCCGAAATCAAGATCATCGACAACGGCCCCGGCATTCCCGACGCCATTCGCGACACCCTCTTCTACCCCATGATCACCGGCAAGGAAGGGGGAACGGGCCTGGGCCTCTCCATCGCCCAGAACCTGATCGATCAGCACAAGGGTCGCATCGACTGCATCAGCTGGCCAGGCCACACCGAATTCACCATTTATTTACCACTTCGCAAGTAAGGGAACCTCATGACAGCAAAAGTGTGGATCGTCGATGACGACAGCTCCATCCGGTGGGTTCTGGAGCGCACCCTTGGCAGCGAAGGCTTCGAATGCGAAAGTTTCGCCGACGGCGAAGCCCTGCTGAGTTCACTGGAGATGCGCTCACCGGACGTGATCCTCTCGGATATCCGCATGCCGGGCATCGACGGCCTGAGCCTGCTGGAGCAGATCCATCGCCGCCAGGCCGATCTGCCCATCATCATCATGACGGCCCACTCGGACCTCGACAGCGCGGTCAACGCCTACCAGCGCGGTGCCTTCGAATACCTGCCCAAGCCGTTCGACATCGACGAGGCGGTCACCCTGGTACGCCGAGCCGAGAACCACCTCAAGGAGCAACGTACCAAGCGCAAGGCTCGCCAACAGGAAGCCACCACCACCCCGGAGATCATCGGCGAAGCCCCTGCCATGCAGGAAGTGTTCCGCGCCATCGGCCGGCTGTCGCGCTCCAGCATCTCGGTGCTCATCAACGGTCAAAGCGGTACCGGCAAGGAGCTGGTTGCCCATGCTCTGCACAAGCACAGCCCCCGAGCCCACAAGAACTTCATCGCCCTCAACATGGCGGCCATCCCGAAAGATCTCATCGAATCCGAGCTGTTCGGCCATGAGAAGGGAGCCTTCACCGGCGCCAACAACATTCGTCACGGCCGCTTCGAACAGGCCGATGGTGGCACCCTGTTTCTCGACGAAATAGGCGACATGCCGCTGGACGTGCAGACCCGGTTGCTGCGGGTTCTGGCGGACGGGCAGTTCTACCGGGTTGGTGGCCACCAACCGGTGCAGGTGGATGTACGGATCATTGCCGCCACCCACCAGAATCTGGAGAAGCGGGTCGCCGACGGCGAGTTTCGGGAAGACCTGTTCCACCGCCTCAACGTCATCCGCATCCATATTCCGGCCCTCAAGGAGCGCCGGGAGGACATCCCCCAGCTGGCCCAGCACTTCCTGCTGCGAGCCGCCAAGGAGCTGAACGTGGAGGCCAAGAGCCTGCACCCGGATACCCAGACCTACATCAGCCGCCTCCCCTGGCCGGGCAACGTGCGCCAGCTGGAGAACGTCTGCCGCTGGCTAACGGTGATGGCCTCGGGCCAGGAGGTGCTGGTAGGCGATCTGCCCACCGAGCTGCTGACTCCCATCACCAGCACCGCCGAGCCGGGCCAGCCCGCCCTGACCGGTGGCTGGCAGCAACAGTTGCAGGACTGGGTGGCCGCCAAGCTGGCGCTGGGGGAGACCGATATCCTGGCGGATGCCATGCCCCAGTTCGAACGGATCATGCTGGAGACGGCACTGGATCACACCCACGGTCACAAGCAGGAGGCAGCCCGCCTGCTCGGCTGGGGCCGCAATACCCTGACCCGCAAGCTCAAGGAGCTCGACATTCCCTGAGCCCGCGGGAAAAACGATTCCCATCACGCCTTGAGGGAAAGCCTGACCAATCACACCCCGTTTGCTTGCAAACGGGGTATCTTTTTCAGGCGCCCCGCCTAGAATGGCAGGCTTTCCAACCCGACTCGCAGAAGGTGCCCCATGATTGACAGATCCCTCCCCCTGACCGACCTGCATCGCCATCTGGATGGCAACATCCGCCCGCAGACCATTCTCGAGCTGGGACGTCAGCACAACATCCGACTGCCGGCCGATGAGCTGGAAGCCCTGCGCCCGCACGTGCAGATCGTCGAGAACGAGCCGAGTCTGGTGGCCTTCCTGAAGAAACTGGACTGGGGCGTGGCCGTGCTGGCCGACTACGATGCCTGCCGCCGGGTCGCCTACGAAAACGTGGAAGATCTGCTGCGTGCCGGGATCGACTATGCCGAGCTGCGCTTCAGCCCGGCCTACATGGCGATGACCCACAAACTGCACCCGCAGGGCGTGGTCGAAGCCATCATCGACGGTGTGGCCGCAGGCAGCCGTGACTTCGGCATCAAGACCAATCTCATCGGCATCATGAGCCGTACCTTCGGCACCGAGCAGTGCAAGCAGGAGCTGGATGCCTGTCTGGCTCATCGTGATCGCCTGGTTGCCATCGATCTGGCCGGCGACGAACTGGGCTTCCCGGGCGAGCTCTTCACCGACCACTTCCGCCGGGTGCGGGATGCAGGCATGCGGGTCACCGTGCACGCCGGTGAAGCCGCCGGCCCCGAGAGCATGTGGCAGGCCATTCGCGAGCTGGGAGCCGAGCGCATCGGCCACGGGGTCAAGGCCATCCAGGATCCGGCCCTGATGGCCTATCTGGCCGAACACCGCATCGGCATCGAGTCCTGCCTCACCTCCAACCTCCAGACCACCACGGTGGCGAGTCTGGCCGATCACCCGATCCGCCAGTTCCTGGCAGCCGGCGTGCTGGCCTGCCTCAATACCGACGATCCGGCGGTGGAGGGGATCGACCTGCCCCATGAATACGAGGTGGCGGCCCCGGCTGCCGGCATGACGGTGAGCGAGATCCGCACCGCCCAGCAAAACGGCCTGACCCTGGCCTTCCTGAGCGAAGCCGAGAAGGCCGAGCTGAGTGCCCGTGCGGCTCAACGCTGAGCAAGGGTAAAACCCAATAAAAAAACCGCCGAAAGGCGGTTTTTTTATTGTCCCACGACATTGCCCGGTCTAGATCACCCGGGAGAACTGCTGCTGGCGCGCCTTGCTGCGCAGGTAGACATCGAAGCACATGCAGATGTTGCGGATCAGCAGCTGACCGGTGGAGACCACCTCCAGCCCCTCTTCGGTCATGCGCACCAGACCGTCGTCGATGAAGGTCTGCAACAGCTTGAGATCCTCGGCAAAATACTCCTTGAACACCAGGCCGTGGGCCTGCTCCACAGCGGCGAAGTTCAGGGAAAAATCGCAGATGAGGCGCTTGATCACCTCACGACGGATCAGATCGTCCCGATTGAGGGAGCACCCCTTCCACTGGGCATGGCCCAGTGACTCGACCTGGCCGTAGTAGGTTTTGAGATCCTTCTGGTTCTGGGAATAGGCATCCCCCATCATGCTGATGGAAGAGACCCCCAGCCCCAGCAGATCGCAATCCCCCTGGGTGGTATAGCCCTGGAAGTTGCGATGCAGCTTGCCCTCGCGCTGGGCGACGGCCAGCTCGTCATCGGGCTTGGCAAAGTGGTCCATGCCGATGAACTGATAACCCTGGCCGGTCAGGAAGGCAATGGTGTCCTGCAGCATGGCCAGCTTCTCCTGCGGCGCCGGCATGTCCGCTTCTTTCAGCTTGTGCTGGGCGGCAAAACGGCTCGGCAGGTGGGCATAGTTGAAGATGGAGAGGCGGGCCGGGTCGGTCTTGAGCACCTCTTCCAGGGTGTGATGGAAGCTCTCCCGGTTCTGGTGCGGCAGACCGTAGATGAGATCCAGATTGGTGGAGCGGAACCCCAGCTCGCGGGCACGAACCAGCATGGCGCGGATGAAGTCGTTGTCCTGCTCCCGATTGACCGCGACCTGGACCGCCTTGTTGAAGTCCTGAACGCCAAGGCTGATGCGGTTGAAACCGAGCTCCCGCAGCACATCCAGCATGGACAATTCGATCTCGCGGGGATCCACCTCGATGCTGATCTCCCCCTCCTCGGCGAAGTGGAAGTGCTCCCGCAACATGGCCATCAGGCGACGAGTCTGGGGTTCGCTCAGATAGGTGGGTGTGCCGCCACCCCAGTGCAGCTGGGTGACCAGTCTCTCCTTGAACAGGGGGGCCTGGCCCTTGATCTCCTGTTCGAGGTAGTCGAGGTATTGATCTGCCTTGTGCTGGTGCCGGGTAATGACCTTGTTGCAGCCGCAGTAGTAGCAGAGCTTGTGACAGAAGGGAATATGCACGTAGAGCGACAGATTGCGTGCAGGATACTGGCCCGCTGCCTGGACAAAGTCCGGATAGCCGAACCCCTCGTTGAACTCCAGCGCAGTGGGATAGGAGGTGTAACGCGGACCACTGTAGTTGTATTTTTCGATCAGGGCCTGATCCCACACAATCTGTTCTGCTTGCACGCTTGCTTCCTCTGTCTTTGTCATGGGCTCACCGGCTTAACTGAAAATCCTTCAGTCTGGCGACATCCTCAAGGATCTGCGCCTCCAGCTCGGCCTCGTAGCCGCTGCGTTCGAGATCCATCTTCATCACTTCATTGCGCTTGAGTGCCCGCCTCGCCTCATGGGTCGGCATCTCCTTCACCTTCTCATAGAGGCCGTAGAGCCCCGGGAACTCGGTGGCAAAGGCGCGGCCCCCCTTTATTTGCAAGGCATCCAGCAGATTGGTCAGCCGGATGGCACCTTCCGAGTAGTCGCACTGACCATCTCGTACCGCGTGGGCGATCACCCTGACACTCTCCAGGATCCGCTCGTTGCGGGCCGCAATGGCGTGCTGCTGCATCTCTTGCTGGCGTTTGAGACGCGCCATCAGGGTGCCGGCATAGACGGCAAGCCCCAGCAAAATCAGGCCACCCAACAGGGCGGCCAGCATCCATCCACTCATCACTTTTTCTTCGGCTCGGGTTTGGCTTCAGGCTGGTAGTCTGCCTGAGAGAAACGTTCCCACAGCTCCTCTTCGGAGGCAGGCTGACTCGGCTCGTCAAAATCGGCATCATCAAAATCCATGTCGCCATCTTCGTCATCGTCGTTGTCGATGATACCGAGCTCGTCCATCAGCTCCTGATAACGGTCAACCCGCTGATCGACCCATGCCTGCTCTGCGGCCTCCAGGGTTTCACCGGCATCCAGACGATCCAGCAAGGCATTGAGGCGATCATCATTCTCGATGGACGCCAGCTCCTGCTCGGGGGTCATCACCACCCGCTTCTCTTTCGCAGGCTTGGTCGCCACCGGCTTGCTGCCCTTCTCGTCGGCAATCAGCGCGATGGGCTTGCGAGAGCCGATGCGTGGATCCTTGGCCTGCTTGGAGCCGCTCTTTTTGCCCGCCTGCTCGACCTGTTGGCGGGAGCCCGCCTTCAGGCCCTTGCGCTTGGCGGCGCGCTTGCGCTCACGACCTTCCTGAGCACTGGCATCTGATTCTTTGCGCTTGCCGGTAGGCTTGCGGTTGGGTTGTTTGGCCGACATGAATGACTCCGACAAATAACTGAATGGAACCCCCCGGAGCGTGTCGTCCGGGGAGGATGCTGAAGCGGGGAACAGTAAATATGGAACAAGAGTGGGATCCCGCACCAATTCGACCACGTTGGGTCGCTGAACACCGCAGGATCGGCATCCTCTGGGCATGTTGCTGGTATTTTGACACAGAATGTCTTGGCGGGTTAATGACCCAATAGAAAAAAGGCAGCCGAAGCTGCCTTTTTCCATCATGCGAGTTCCATTCCCTGGTAGCCAATCGCCTTATCCCTGGGCGAACCACGGCGCATCATTTCGTTGGATCATCCTGATCCTTATTGACCAGTCCTGAGTGTGCGTGTGTTTGTTTGTCTAACCCAAACCGGCGACATCCTGCCTCCCATCGGGGTGGTTGCCTCCCGCAGCCCCGCTCATCCCTGGCGGTCACCATCCTGGCTTTTTGCATCTATTGCTCATCGCATGCTCCGAGCCGACATCCTGTCAAACCGAAGACGGGTCTTGCACCCTCTCTCCGGCCAATCCTTGCTGCCTACTGTAACTTCTTCGCTGGATGACTCAATCAACCAAAGCACATTTCGAACTGGTACAAAGTGATTTTTTATTTCTTAATTCATTGAAAAACAAAAAATAATTAAATATACATGAGCAATCTTTCAGACACGACCAGCCCCGTATATAGAAGATCTCTTACAGCAATGCAGGCTGTTTACGGGCGATCGCTACAACCTCAAAAAAGAACAGGGAACACAATGGTTCCCTGTTCTTTTCAACAAGATAACTAACAGGCTATATCAGTGAAGCCCCGCCACATACTTGGAGAGCGCCTCGATGTCCTGATCCGTCAGCTTCTTGGCCACATCCCGCATCATGCCATTGGGATCGTTGTCGCGGGTCGCCGAACGAAAAGCGCTGAGCTGGGCCTTGATATAGGCGGGATGCTGCCCTGACAGGCTGGGATACTTCGCTTGCTCGACGCCGGAACCCCGTGGGCCATGACAGGCGGTACAGGCGGCCAGGCCTCGCTCCATGTCTCCCCCCATATAAAGCGCCTTGCCTGCGGCAACCACATCATCGGGCACGGCAACCGGCGTCACCTTCTGGCTGGAGAAATAGGCGGCAAGATCGTCCATATCCTGCTCGGACAACGGCAACGCCATGGGTCCCATGACGGGCGCAACCCGACCAGTTTGGCCAGAAGCTGCAGCCTTCAGTTCAACTAATTGTTTTTTGATATATGATGCGTGCTGACCAGCAATCTTGGGATACATGTCGACTGGGCTGTTGCCGTCCGGTCCATGACAGGCCGCACAGACGGCAGCCTTGGTTTGTCCCGCAGCGGCATCGCCCTTGGCTTGTGCCATCCCAGTTACGCCAACCATCAGAGCAAGTGTAATGACTAGGTTCTTCATGGCGTTCCAACTTTCTCGTTATTAGGCTTCCAGATCCCATGCCGCTGAAGGCATGTTAAAATAAACGCGTTCAAGCGACGCCATTTTACACTATTTCACAAAAAAGTAACTCTATAACCCTCTATCTCTATGGGGAATTTACGTTGGATACACAAACTCTGAATTTCAATAAGGTGCATTTTGTGACCAGCGCACCCGACATCCGCCACCTGCCAAATGATGGGGGTGTCGAGATTGCGTTTGCCGGTCGTTCCAACGCTGGCAAGTCGTCTGCATTGAATACCTTGACCAAACACAAGAACCTGGCACGTACCAGTAAGACCCCTGGCCGTACTCAGCTGATCAACCTGTTTGAGCTGGAACCGGGCAAACGCCTGGTCGACTTGCCCGGCTATGGATATGCCCAGGTTCCGCTGGAAATGAAGCTCAAGTGGCAAAAGTCACTGGCTGAATACCTGCAACGACGGGAGTCCCTGAAAGGGCTGGTGATCCTGATGGACATCCGCCATCCGCTCAAGGAAACCGACATGAACATGCTGGAATGGAGTTCACACCGTGAACTGCCGGTGATGCTGTTGCTGACCAAGGCGGACAAGTTAAGCCCGGGGCCCCGCAACAACCAGGTGATCAAGGTTCGTCAGGCGGTGGCAGAACTGGGCCCGCAGATCCAGGTTGAAGCATTCTCTTCTCTGACCAATATCGGCGTCGAGAAGCTGGCCCAGACCCTGAGCGGCTGGTACCTAACCGAAGCAGACAACGCCCAGGTAGACGACGAAGATCATCAGAACGAGGAGTAAACGACTCCTCTCCCTGGCTGCAATTGGCGGAGTTGGACCTCCGCTGATTGAAAGGCTTTCATGATCCCCCCATCTCCGAGCCCTCCCTCCCCGCCTTCGCCACCTCTGAAGAAAAACCTCAAAAAATATATTTAAATCATACTGATAGCATGTTTAGACGCGAAAAGAATTAACTAATCATCAACCTGATACCGTTTTCATGGATATCGAGTAAAAAATCAGAATTGAAGGCTGTAACAAACGAAACTGAAATTTAATTACACGGTGAGGCAATATAGGGATAAAAATGAGGCCGGTCTTGCCATTGCAAACCGGCCTGAAGAAATGAGTTCAAAAATTTGGGAAAAAGCGAGTTCTCGAGAACAAAGACGATTGGTTTTCCTCAAGAAACGCCTTCATTCTAACAAAGAACGGCAACAATTAAAGCATTTACTCTAAATGTTGCGCATAAAAAAACGCCCCGACGATGACTCATCGGGGCTGCTATTCAGCCACATTCAATTACGTGAAATAAAAGGTCTGAAAGATAGAACATCTTACCTCTGTACCCTACGCCGACAACTGTACAGCAAAGCAGCAGAAAGTGAAAGTAATTTATGTAATTTAGTTTCAATGGTAGGAAAAAGAAAAAATATTCATAATTTTCATGCAGATAAAAAAATCCCCAGTACGAATACCGGGGAGTTATAAAGGTGACTAGCTAGCACTTCCTCAACTATCCAGTTAGTCAGCAGTCCGTTACAGAAGTTCCGCTGCTTTGAGAAAAAACTCAAAAAATTCTGCGAGTGACGGCAAAGTAAAAGTAACTTATTGTTACGCAATGGTTTTATAAAAATGGCACCTGTTCTGCCACACACCCACCGCAGAACGACCGTTTCACATCACACGTGCCGTGCCGCATCACGAGGGATGCCCTTATCCAGAGATGCAAAATCTCTACATCAGATCTGCCGACCGCCCAATAGAGCGCACTAGCTGGCTCACACGACGCCCAGATTGCGCTGCAACTCTCTCAATACCTGCTTGGTGCCGGGCCGGATCCCTCGCCATACGGTAAAGGCCTCAGCAGCCTGCTCGACCAGCATGCCCAATCCATCCATGGTATGGCGCGCACCATGTTGCTTGGCCCAGCCGATGAAGGCTGTGTCCGTTGCGCCATACATCATGTCGTAGATCGCGATGTCCTGGTGGATGAGGGTTGGCGCCAAAGGTGGCAACTCTCCTTGCAGACTCGCTGAGGTGGAATTGATGATGAGATCGAACGGCCCCACCAGCTGTTCATAGGATTGAGCAGTGATGCTGCCCAGATCCCTGAACTCCACAGCCAGCTGTTCCGCCTTGGCATGGGTACGGTTGACCACGACGATCTCGCCCGGCGCTTCCGCCAGCAGGGGGGCCAGGGCGCCACGAGCTGCGCCACCGGCCCCCAGAAGCAGGATCCTGCTACCGGCAAGGTTCACTCCGTGAGCCTTGAGATCGGCGACCAGCCCGGCGCCGTCGGTATTGTCACCCAGCAGCACACCATCATCAGTCAGTTTGATGGTGTTGACCGCTCCCGCCCGCTTGGCCCTGGGGCTCAGCCGCTCCACCAGCCTGAAGGCTTGCTCCTTGAAAGGTACGGTCACGTTGCACCCCTTCCCTCCTTCGGCGAAGAAGTGGTTCAGAGCGCTGGCAAACTCATCGACAGCAGGTTCTGCCAGACCATACTCCAGCTCTTGCTGGGTCTGCCTGGCAAACAGGGTATGAATGAAGGGAGATTTGCTGTGGCGCACGGGGTGGCCAAAAACCAGATAACGATCCATCAAGGCGTTCCTTTTGAGGGTAATATCCCGATTTAACGGGTTTTCTCATGAAGGAACAAGCCGAATATCGGCCAATAAGAAGGGGCCATCATGGCCCCTCTGGTCACAACCACTCGCGCGGTTTGAGGTAGTCGCTGTAGAGCAATGCCTCCGGGCTGCCAGCCTCCGGCTGCCAGTCGTACTCCCAGCGCGCCAGCGGCGGCATCGACATCAGGATGGATTCGGTACGCCCCCCCGTCTGCAGTCCGAACAGGGTCCCGCGGTCGTAGACCAGATTGAACTCCACGTAGCGGCCACGGCGATAAAGCTGGAACGCCCGTTCCCGCTCTCCATAAGCAAGCTCCTTGCGTCGCTCGACAATCGGCAAGTAGGCCGCGAGGTAACCCTCACCCACTGCACGCATAAAGGCAAAGCAGTCGGCAAAGGGCCAGCGGTTCAGGTCATCGAAGAAAAGACCGCCCACCCCGCGCGTCTCGCCCCGATGCTTGAGGAAGAAGTAACGATCGCACCAGGATTTGAACTCGGGATAAATGTCGGTGCCGAACGGCTGACAGAGATCGCTGGAGACCTGGTGCCAATGCCTCACGTCCTCTTCGAACGGATAGAAGGGCGTCAGATCGAAGCCGCCACCAAACCACCAGATCGGCTCCTCCCCCTCTTTCTCGGCGATGAAGAACCGCACATTCGCATGGCTGGTCGGTACATAGGGATTATGCGGGTGGATCACCAGCGATACCCCCATGGCCTCAAACCTGCGGCCAGCCAGTTCGGGACGATGTGCGGTCGCGGATGCCGGCATGGCATCGCCATAGACATGGGAGAAGTTGACCCCACCTTGCTCGATCACCGCCCCCTGACGCAGCACCCGTGTTCTACCGCCACCACCACCTTCGCGACTCCAGGCATCTTCCACAAAGCGCCCGCATCCATCGGCCTGCTCCAGGCCACGGTAGATATCATCCTGCAATTGCAGCAGGAAGGCTTTTACCTGGGCCACATCCGGTTTGCTCATTTTATCTCCTGTCAGACAGGCATCATGCATGCACTGCCTGCACTTCTCGTATTGTCATGACCTCATCGCACAACCTGCATGAAACAGGGCCGTGCCCAACTCAGGATGGGCGAATGATGGCCCCGGTGCGGGCGTCCTTGATTTCGGACGGGTTGGCTTGCCCCCCGACTTCGCCGGGCAGAATGTAAGCCAGCTGGCTTGCCAGCAGATCGCCAATATCAGCCACCCGGCGAGCGGGCTCCTCACCGGTGAGATTGGCACTGGTGGACACCAGCGGTTTGCCAAATGCCCGGCAAAGCCCTTGCACCTGGGGATGGCCTGTGACCCGCACCGCCAGGGTCTCGAACTGACCGGTCAACCAGGACGGCGTCGTCGCGCGAGCGGGCATGATCCAGGTGAAGGGACCAGGCCAGCTCGCCTGCACGCGAGCAAGCTGCTCATCGCTGAGCTGGCTCAGGTCGATGTAGTCCTGCAATTGCGCCAGATCTGCCGCGATCAGGATCAATCCCTTCTCCACCGGCCGCTGCTTGATGGCCAGCAGCCGCTGCACGGCGGCTTCGGAATCAGGATCACACCCCAGACCAAACACGGCTTCGGTGGCATAGGCGATAACCCCTTCTCCTTGAAGGGCGGCAACCGCTTGTTCAAATTCATTTGGCATAAGCACATGCGACAGCCACGCTGCCGCCTCTCATCACTGGATTGTATGTTGAACCGACATGACGGCATCGGGGCCATCACTGCTGCGATATGGGCTATATCCCTGCTCCTCTTCAGTCATGCATTTCGGCTCAGACGCTTGCGTGCATCAGTGAACCGAGCAACCGCAGGGAGCTTGAGATGGCGATCAGGAGCAGGGCGATTTGGGCGATGCGCATCGGCTCACAACCTCACGCTGACCAGCAATCCGCCTGCCTGATCACGGGCGGCGAGATTATACCCGCTCAATCTGGTGGGAGCATTTCTTTTGCGGGCAGACCCAGCGCAGGTTTCCCCGCACCTTCTTCTCGACCATGATGCCCCAGCCACACTCGGGACAGGGTATGGGAACCGGCTTGTCATTCACCACATACTTGCAGTGAGGATAGGCGTCACACGAGTAGAACTGTTTGCCATAACGGGATGTGCGGCTCACCAGATGACCTTTGCCACACTCCGGACAAAGGATTTGGGTATCGTCACTCTCCTGAAGGGACTCGATATGCTGACAGGCCGGGTACTGGGTACATCCCACAAACAGACCGTAACGACCCTTCTTGATGGCAAGTGGATGGCCACAATCCGGACAGGACGACCCCTCGAGCACTTTCTCTATATCGCGGCCAGAGGGGGTGAGGGAGCGAATGTAATCGCAAGCGGGATAGGCTGAACAACCAAGGAAGGGACCGTGCTTGCCCTGGCGGATCACCAGTTCAGCACCACACTGCGGGCACGGCTCGCGCTCGAAGGCATGTTCGTGGGCAGAGAAGAGGTGGTGATCGATCTTTGACATGGGCCGCGCCTTGAAATCCAGATGGCCTGAATTCTACCAGCGCGGCACCGGGCTGTCAGTGGATGACACCGTCCGACTCGTCAAACACCAGCTCTTCCATCTGCTGGTAGGCGTTTTCGCTGCCTGGCACATTGAACAGCACCATCATGACGACCCACTTCAGATCGTCCAGCTCGATGTCCGGCTTGTCCAGCTCGAGCAACCGTTCGATGCAGATTTCACGGGTTTCGGCATTCAGCACTTGCGCCTGCTCCAGGAACAGCAGGAAACCGCGACATTCAGTACTGAGGCGAACCAGCTCCTGCGGCGCATAGATCCGCATAGAGCCCTGCTGGCTTGCGGTGACATAGACTTCCCGCTCGCTGTCGTGCAGGTTGGCCAGTCGCTCCAGCCAGTTGAGCGCTTTCTCGATCTCGTCCTTGTCGAAACCGGCACGGCTCAGTTCGTCGGTGAGTTCATCCTGCTCGACCATCACATCTGCATCGCTGTGGATGTAGGTCTCGAAAAGGTACATCAATACATCAAACATGATTCGCCCTCCTCGCTCTGACGTATCCACCGGCTACCGCCATCACTGCACCAACCAGCTCCAGCTCTACCAACCTGCCCAGTACGACATCGACAGGAAGCCGGGCCCGTTCGGCAACGGTATCCACGCTCGTGGTCTCATAATCTACGTTATCCAACAAATCGGCATAAGGCAATTCGCTATTATGCTGCGCCTCGGAAGAACCGTTGACTGGTCCGGGGGGCAAGACCAGCCTTGGAAACTCTTCCAGGATATCGGCGGCATTCAAGACCAGCTTGGCACCCTGTTGAAGCAGACGGTTGCACCCTGCTGCCTGTGCATTTTGCGGGGCGCCGGGAACGGCAAAGACCTCGCGGCCCTGCTCCAGCGCATAACGGGCCGTGATGAGCGAACCACTCTGTTCTGCCGCTTCCACCACCAGTGTCCCCAGCGACAGACCACTGATGATACGGTTGCGGCGAGGGAAGTGTTCAGCCAGGGGGCCTTGCTGGGGCGCCAACTCGGAGACAAGCAGACCTTCCTGCTCGAGGATCTGCATCGCCAACCCCTGATGACGCTTGGGGTAGAGACAATCCAGACCGGACCCCAGCACCGCCAGGGTGATTCCGCCCGATGCCAGCGCCTGCTGATGGCAGACGCCATCAATGCCCAACGCGAGGCCGGAGGTGATCGCCAGACCACAGCCCACCAACTCGGCACACAAGCGTGTCGCATTGTCTTTGCCGGCATAGGTGGGGTGGCGGGTACCCACCATCGCCAACTGTGGCAGGGAGAGGGATGAGACGTTCCCGCGGCAGTAGAGCAAGAGCGGGGCACCGGGGATCTCTTTGAGCAGGGCAGGATATGCGGGGTCATCGGGACAGAGGAGGTGATTGCCGGGCTCGGCGGCCCAGCTCAATCCCTGCTCCACGACAGGAAGAGGCCATCTCATCTGCTGAATCTGGGCACTCTGCAGACCAAGAGCTCGCAGGGCGCCATCGTCTGAGTCAAACAGAGTTGTGATGTCACCACCCACATGCGCCAACAGGCGAGCGGCGGTGACCGGGCCTATGCCTGTAACGGCATCCAGCGTCAGCCATAGCGACAACCGCTCCAGTGGCAAGGACACGTCAGAAATTACTGACCTGATAACCAGAGCCGACCAGATCCTGACTCTGCAGGATAAGACCGTAACTCAATTTGTCGTAGACCTTGAACAGCATGACTCTGGCAACGGCCTCGGCAGGCAACGATGACTTGCCGGCAGAATAGAACGCCTTGTCATAGACGGATGAATATTCCCGGTATGACACCTTGCCATTCTTGTCCACCATCTCGGCTCCCGGGCGCAGGATCTCGAGCACATCGCCCGGGGCCACCTGATCACGCTCCCCCTTGTTGATGAGTACCACATCAAACTTGCCCCCACCATGTACCTTGCTCGGCAGCTCGATCACATAGCCGGGGGAAATGGAAGGTGCCGCCTTTGGCATGAACACGGCAGAGATGCTCTCCTGCGACGGCAGCGGCATCACCTTGTCGCCCTGATACACCTCACGCCGGTTATGGGTCAGCGTCACTTTGGTGGTGTCGTGGGCAAGGTACTCCTCTGCCCGCACCGTGCCGACAAAAATTGCCTCCTGACCGAGCGACTCGCCGGTGTGCTTGTCCTTGTATGCCACCCCCGGGCGATAGAGGCCATAACTCTGGCCCGGGTTCAGGGCTCCTTTCACATAGAGAATGTCGCCCTCCAGCATCCCGACATGCTTGTCATTGTTGCCGAGCACATAGGGCAGGTCCTTGCTCTGCTGGCTGTTGGCCAGAATGTGGTCGGTCTGCAGGAAGGGCGCTATCTCGCTCAGAGGCAGGGTCGGTATGGGATTGGCCTTGTTTTCATAGCGGTTCTTGGGTGAGAGACGGATGACCTGCTTGCCCCCCTGATTGGCTTTGCCGAGCCGAGGCTCACCATTTACCCAGCTCAGGTGCAGCACGTCACCGGGATAGATCCAGTGGGGATTGGCGATCTGCGGATTGATGTTCCAGAGGCGTGGCCAGAGCCAGGGTTCGGCCAGATACTGGCCCGAGATATCCCAGAGGGTGTCCCCTTTTTGCACCACATAAGTCTCGGGGTAACCGGATTTGAGCGTCAACTGCTGTGCCATGGCGCCACCGGCCAGGGCTGTCGCCAGGCAGGCGACGACGATTTGCTTCAGATACATAACACTCCCTGTTACTTCTGCACGCAAAGTGTTGCTGTTTTTTGTCGGCGTAAATGACTAGAATTACGTCAATATTGACTGCGTTTATATGAAACTAAAGAAAAATTATGGCCATTCTAGATGTATTGCGTTTCCCCGATGAGCGTCTGCGCACAGTCGCGGCCCCTGTCGAAGCCTTTACACCCGAGTTACAACACATTGTAGATGATATGTTCGAAACCATGTACGCGGAGGAAGGCATCGGCCTGGCCGCGACCCAGGTCGACATTCATCAGCGCATCATCGTCATCGATGTCTCCGAGAACCGCGAAGAACAGCTGGTGTTGATCAACCCGGAGATCCTGGAGCAGTCCGGCAGCACCGGCATCGAAGAGGGCTGCCTCTCCGTGCCCGGCAACCGTGCTCTGGTTCCGCGCGCCGAGTGGGTCAAGGTCAGGGCGCAAGATCGCCACGGCAACACCTTCGAGCTGGAAGCGGACGATCTGCTCGCCATCTGCATACAACATGAGATGGATCATCTGGTCGGCAAGCTGTTTGTGGATTACTTGTCCCCGCTCAAGCGCCAGCGCATTCGTCAGAAGCTGGAAAAGATGGCCCGTGAAGATCGCAAAGTCCTCTGAGGATACGCTCCATTGAACAAGCTGAAACTGATTTTTGCCGGTACCCCCGACTTCGCCGCCCGTCATCTGGCGGCGTTGTTGTCTTCCGGCCACGAGGTCGTCGCCGTTTATACCCAGCCGGACAAGCCCGCCGGTCGCGGCCAGAAGCTCACCGCCAGCCCGGTCAAGGAGCTGGCGCTGGCCCACGATCTGCCGGTCTACCAGCCTGCCTCCCTGCGCAATGAAGCGGCGCAGACCGAACTGGCCGCTCTGGGTGCCGATCTGATGGTCGTCGTGGCTTATGGCCTGATCCTCCCCAAGGCGGTGCTTGATACGCCGCGTCTGGGCTGCATCAACGTCCACGGCTCCCTGCTGCCGCGCTGGCGCGGTGCCGCCCCGATTCAACGCTCCATCTGGGCGGGGGATGCCGAAACCGGCGTCACCATCATGCAGATGGACGTGGGGCTGGATACCGGCGCCATGATCCGCAAGGTAACCTGCCCCATCGCCAGTGATGAGACCTCTGCCAGCCTCTATGACAAGCTGGCCGGTCTGGGCCCGCAGGCACTGGTCGATACCCTGGACGCCATGGCTGCCGGCGACACCGCTGCCGAGCCCCAGGACGATGCGCTGGCCAACTACGCCGAGAAGCTCTCCAAGGAAGAGGCCCGCATCGACTGGTCGATGGACGCCGTTGCCATCGAACGCTGCATCCGAGCCTTCAACCCCTGGCCCATCAGCTGGTTCGACGTCGCCGGACAGACCGTCAAGGTGTGGCAGGCCGAGGTCGTCGCACAGGATCACGGCCAGGCAGCCGGCACCCTGCTCAAGGCCGACAAGCAGGGGATCGAGGTTGCCACCGGTCAGGGCGTGCTGCGCCTGCTGACCCTGCAACCTCCCGGCAAGAAGGCCATGTCCGTTTCGGATCTGCTCAACTCTCGCCGCGACTGGTTTGAACCTGGCACGCAACTGATTTGATCTGGATTGAATTGACACAAGCGGGGCCCTGGCCCCGACTTGTGCATCTAAGGTAACGCTATGAAAACACGCGCACAGGCTGCTCTCGTCATTCAACAGGTGCTGGATCAGGGTCAATCTCTCTCCGCCGTTCTGCCTGCTGCCCAGGAGAAGGTCGCCCCTCGCGATCGCGCCCTCCTGCAAGAACTCTGCTACGGCACCCTGCGCTGGCTGCCCCGTCTCGATGCGGCGGTCAGCGAGATGATGGACAAGCCGCTCAAGAACAAGAGCCGCATCTTCCACTACCTCATCCTGGTCGGTCTCTACCAGCTCATCTATACCCGCATTCCGGCTCACGCCGCCGTGGCCGAGACCGTCAACGCCGTCAAGCTGCTCAAGGGTTCTTCTCTGCGCGGTCTCATCAACGGCGTACTGCGCAACTTCCAGCGCAGCGCCGAAGTGATCCTGCTGCGCATCGACCGCGTTCCCAGCGTCCGCCTCGGCCACCCCGAATGGCTCACCAAGCGCCTGCGTCAGGCCTATCCCGATGACTGGGAGTTCATCATGGAGGCCAACAACCAGCGCCCGCCCATGTGGATCCGCAACAACAGCCAGCGCCAGAGCCGCGAGGCCATGCTGGCCCGCATGAGCGAGGCGGGCATCCCGGCCATGGCCGGTGTGGAAGGGGAAGATTGCATCCTGCTGGAGCGCCCCTGCGACGTGACCAAGCTGCCCGGCTTCGAGCAGGGTGACTGCTCGGTGCAGGACGGTGCCGCCCAGCAGGCCGCCGCCCTGCTCGATCCCCAGCCGGGCGAGTGGGTGCTGGACGCCTGCGCCGCCCCCGGCGGCAAAACCGCCCACCTGCTGGAACGCCAGCCGGCCCTTGCCGGCGTGGTTGCCGTCGACGCTGATGACAACCGCCTCAAGCGGGTGCAGGAGAACCTGGATCGTATCGGCCTTCAGGCCCAAGTCATCCACGGTGATGCCAGCACGCCGGATCTGTGGTGGCCACAGGGGCAGTTCGACCGCATCCTGCTGGATGCCCCCTGCTCCGCCACCGGCGTCATCCGCCGTCACCCCGACATCAAGTGGTTGCGCCGGGATCAGGACATCCGCGAACTGGCCGAGCTGCAACGCCGCATTCTCGATGCCCTCTGGGGCAAGCTGAAGCAGGGCGGCACTCTGCTCTACGCCACCTGCTCCGTGTTGCCGGAAGAGAACCGGGAGCAGATCCGCGCCTTCCTGGCCGATACCCCGGATGCCCGCCTGGTGCCGTTGCATGCAGAAGACACCCCGGCCTGTCCGGGTCGCCAGTTCCTGCCCGGCGAGGCGGAGATGGACGGCTTCTACTATGCCAAGCTCATCAAGCTGTAGGCCGAACCGGCGGATGGCAGGCCCGGTGACGGGCCGCCTCATTACGAAGCAACAACCTTGAGTAAGATGGCCTTATGAAAATCATCATTCTGGGCGCGGGTCAGGTGGGTGGCACCCTGGCCGAGAATCTCGCCGGCGAGAACAACGACATCACCATCGTCGACACCGACAGCGAGCGCCTGCGCGAACTGCAGGACAAATTCGACCTGCGGGTGGTGAACGGCCACGGCGCCCATCCCAGGGTGCTGCGCGAAGCCGGCGCCCAGGATGCCGACATGCTGGTCGCCGTCACCAACAGCGACGAGACCAACATGGTCGCCTGCCAGGTCGCCTACTCCCTGTTCAACACCCCGAACAAGGTGGCGCGCATTCGCTCCCCCGCCTATTTGGTGGAGCGGGATCGCCTGTTCCTGCCCGAATCCGTCCCCGTGGACCACCTGATCGCCCCCGAGCAGCTGGTGACCGACTACGTGCGTCGCCTGATCGAGTATCCGGGGGCGTTGCAGGTGGTGGATTTTGCCGACGGCAAGGTGGGCCTAGTGGCGGTCAAGGCCTATTACGGCGGCCCCCTGGTGGGCAATGCGCTCTCCACCCTGCGGGAACACATGCCCAACATCGAAACTCGGGTCGCCGCCATCTTCCGCCAGGGGCGCTCCATCCGCCCCCAGGGCACCACCATCATCGAAGCCGATGACGAGGTGTTCTTTGTGGCCGCAGCGGGCCATATCCGCGCCGTGATGTCGGAACTGCAACGCCTCGAGAGCCCCTACCGGCGCATCATGATCGTCGGCGGCGGCAACATAGGCGCCGGCCTCGCCCGCCAGCTCGAGAAGCGCTACAGCGTCAAGCTCATCGAGCGCAACCAGAAGCGGGCGGAGCAGCTCTCCGAACACCTGGAACACACCATCGTCTTCTGCGGCGATGCGGCGGATCAGGAGCTGCTGGCGGAGGAGCACATCGACCAGATCGACGTCTTCATCGCGGTGACCAACGAGGATGAGGCCAACATCATGTCGGCCCTGCTCGCCAAGAAGATGGGGGCCAAGAAGACCATGGTGCTGATCCAGCGCGGCGCCTACGTGGACCTGGTACAGGGCGGCTCCATCGACATCGCCATTTCCCCCCAGCAGGCCACCATCTCGGCCCTGCTGACCCATGTGCGCCGTGCCGACATCGCCAACGTCTACAGCCTGCGCCGCGGGGCGGCCGAAGCCATCGAGGCGATCGCCCACGGGGACGAGAACACCTCCAAGGTGGTGGGCAAGACGGTGGGCGAGCTCAAGCTGCCCCCGGGCACCACCATAGGCGCAGTGGTGCGCGGTGATGAGGTGCTGATCGCCCACGATCGCACCCAGATACAGCAGGATGACCACGTGGTGATGTTCCTGGTGGACAAGAAGTACATCCCGGAAGTGGAGCGTCTGTTCCAGCCCAGTCCCTTCTTCCTGTAAGCCGGCCATGTCTCTGGCAACGGTATCCGGACCCGGCCCCTTTTCTCAGGAAAGGTCCGGGTCTTTTTTCAATCAACGACCAGGTTATCTTGCATGATCAAGCTGCATCCCATCGTCTTCACGCTCGGGCTGGTACTCTCCAAGCTGGCGCTCTTCATGTGGCTGCCCACCCTGCTGGCCCTGCTGACCGGTTCGGAAGGTTTCGTCGAATTTCTCAAGTCGGTCTTGATCACCCACGGTGCCGCCCTGCTCTGCCTCCATTACGGTCGCAAGGCAGAGTTTCACCTCGGCGTGCGGGAGATGTTCCTGCTCACCACCTCGGTCTGGGTGGTCGCCTGCGTCTTCGGGGCCCTGCCCTTCGTCTTCATCACCCATATCGACTTTGCCGACGCCTACTTCGAGACCATGTCGGGGGTCACCACCACGGGATCCACCGTGCTGTCGGGGCTGGACGGCATGGCCCACAGCATCCTGCTGTGGCGATCCATCCTGCAGTGGCTGGGCGGGGTCGGCTTCATCGTGATGGCGGTGGCGGTGCTGCCCTACCTCAACGTCGGTGGCATGAAGCTGTTCCAGACCGAGAGCTCGGATTGGTCCGACAAGAGCGCCCCCCGCGCCAAAACGGTGGCCAACAACATAGTGCTGGTCTATCTGGTACTCTCCATGCTCTGCTTCCTCGCCTACTGGGTGAGTGGCATGAACCTGTTCGAAGCGGTCAACCACGCCATGACGACCCTCAGCACCGGCGGCTACTCCACCTCCGATCAATCCATGTCCCACTTCTCCCACGCGGCGCACTGGATAGGCACCCTCTTCATGTTCCTCGGTGGCCTGCCCTTCCTGCTCTATGTGCAGGCCCTCTCCCGCCGTGACAACAGCCTGTTCAAGGATGCCCAGGTGCAGGGCTTCTTCTGGCTGATCGTCTGGGTGACCCTGGTCGTCACCTTCTATCTCTGGGTGAGAGACATCTACGGCTTCATGGATGCCTTGCGCATCAGCAGCTTCAATATCGTCTCCGTGCTCACCACCACGGGTTTCGGACTCGGCGACTTCGGCACCTGGGGCCCGCTCACCACCATTATCTTCATCATCCTGCTGGCACTCGGCGCCTGCTCCGGCTCCACCTCGGGCGGGCTCAAGATCTTCCGGGTCCAGGTGGCCTTCGCCCTGTTCAAGAAACAGATGCGCCAGCTGATGCACCCCTCCGCCGTGTTTCCCCAGAAGTACAACGGCCGTCCGGTCAACGACGCCATCATCCGCTCCCTGATCTCCTTCGTGCTGGTCTACTTCGCCATCATCCTGCTCATCGCCGCCCTGCTCGCCGCCATCGGGCTGGACCCCCTGACCGCCATCTCGGGCTCCATCACCGCCGTGGCCAACGTGGGCCCGGGCATGGGGCCTGTCATCGGTCCCAGCACCAACTTCGCCAGTCTGCCGGATGCGGCCAAGTGGATACTGTCGTTCGGCATGCTGCTGGGACGCCTCGAGATCCTGACGGTGGCGGTGCTCTTCTTCCCCTCCTTCTGGAAGCAATAAGCAGCCGTCCAGGCTGTTGCATGAAACGAAAAGGGCAGCCAATGGCTGCCCTTTTCGTTGTCCCGGCGAATGACGACTCCCCTCAGTCCGCCGACTCCTCCCGCTCCAGCGCCCGGTCCACCAGCGCGTCCGGCAAGGGCTTGGTCACCTCGACCCCCAGCTCGCGAAAGCGCTCGGCCTGGGCGATCAGGTTGCCACGACCGTTGACCAGCCGCCCCATCGCCTTGTCGTAGCTCTCCTGCGCCTTGTGCAGGCTGCCCCCCATCTGCTGCATCTCCTCCACGAACAGCCGCAGCTTCTCGTAGAGGCGGCCGGCCCGCTCCGCTATCTGGCGCGAGTTCTGGTTCTGCCGCTCGTAGCGCCACAGGTTCTCTATGGTGCGCAGCGCCACCATCAGGTTGGTAGGGCTCACCAGCAGGATGTTGTGTTCCAGCCCGTAGCGCACCAGGGAAGGGTCCGCTTCCAGGGCAGCGAGGAAGGCAGGCTCCACCGCCACGAACATCAGCACATAGTCCAGGGTGCGCACCCCGGGCAACTGCTGGTAATCCTTGCGGCCCAGCTCGCGGATATGGTTGCGCACCGAGGCGACGTGCTCCTTGAGCGCCACCGCCTTCTCCAGATCGTCAGCGGCGTTGTACCAGCGCTCATAGGCGGTCAGCGACACCTTGGCGTCGATGATGATGTCCTTTTCCTGGGGCAGGTGGACGATGACGTCGGGCTGGTAGCGCTTGCCCTTGTCCACCTCGATGTTGACCTGGGTGTGGTACTCATGCCCCTCGCGCAGGCCGCACTCGGAGAGGATCCGCGCCAGCACCACCTCCCCCCAGTTGCCCTGCTGCTTGCTGTCGCCCTTGAGGGCCCGGGTCAGCGCCGCCGCCTCTTCGGTCATGCGGGCGTTGAGCTCGGCAAGGCGCTCCAGCTCGAACTTGAGGTTGTGGCGCTGGGCCGTCTCCTGGGCGTGGGTCTCTCCCACCTGGCGGCGAAAGCCCTCGAGCTGCTCCTTGAGTGGAGTGAGCAGGAGATCCATGCTGTTCTGATTCAGTTCGCGGAAGTTTCCAGCATTTTGTTCAAAGATACGATTGGCGAGGTTCTCGAACTGCTGGCTGAGGCGCTGTTCAGCCTCTTGCTGCAACTGCAACTTCTCGGCGCTGGCGATGCGCTCGCTGCGCAGGGTCGCCTCGGCTTCCTTGAGACGGGCGGTGAGCTTGAGCAGCAGGGTCTGCTGCTGATCCAGCTTCTGCTGAGCCAGCATCTTCTCGTCCTGCAGCGCGTCCCAGCGGTCCTGCAACCCCTGATAACGCTCCTCCAGCAGCAGCGCCTCTTCACGGCCGCTGCGTCGCCCCCACCACCAGCCGAACAGCAGCGCCAGCCCACCAACCAGCATGGCAGGCCACCGCGGGGTCATCGACGCCCCCGCTGGCGCAGGAAGAGTTCGAGATAGCGGTTGAGCAGCAACCAGATCAGCACATAGAGCAGATAGGCCGCCAGCACCACCCACTTGTGGCTGTTGACCCCGGTATCCAGTTCACTGAACTCGATACCCTTGAGATGGCAGTAGGCCCACATCAGCAGGGGGAAGACATAGAGCAGAGAAGCACGCCACAGAAATAGCCACATGAGTTCATTCAATCCCGCAAAAAGACCCGCCTAGCTTACACAAGGGCAACCCGGCTTGCGATCCTGCCCGCCGCTATTCTCTGGCTTGCCGGCCTAAAACTGGATAAAATTAACCCCTAATAGGTATAGAGGTGGGCATGACGCATTTTTTCTGTCGCTGGCTGGCACACGCATGGGGGAGCCCCCGCAGACCCGAGGTGGTCTGCCATGAGGCACGCCCGCCCTGGGCCATCGACGAGTCCCAGTTCCTCACCCTCTGCACCCGTTGTGGCGACTGCTTCAAGGCGTGTCCCAACGGCCTCATCAAGCCCGCCGATCGCCCCGAATATGACGGCAGCCCCATCGCCGGTACCCCAGTGCTGGATCTCGCCTGTGGCCAGTGCAGCTATTGCGGCAGCTGCGCCAGAGCCTGCCCCACGGGCGCACTGGATCTCTGCCTCGGCCGTCAGGTGCAGACCCGGGTCAGGATAGAGGCGAGCTGCCAGGCCCGTCAGGGCTACTACTGCCTGCTGTGTGAAGATGCCTGCCCCCAGCAGGCGATCAAGGTCGGCAGCGAGGGAGTAACCGTCAACATGGCCGCCTGCGATGGCTGCGGCGCTTGCGGCCTCGCCTGTCTGCACGGTGCCATCACCCTTGTGCCCCAGCTCTGACCGCTGGCAATGACAGAGGGGCCCGCAGGCCCCTCTGTCATTCACCGTGGCATCATGCCATGGTCAGAATATTATCCTGCTCTATGCCGAGAAGGTGGCACAGACGAGTGGGATCCCGCACCGCATCCGCCAAAGTGTACTCCCCCAGTACCTCCAGGAAGGCGTGCATGGCGCGGCGTAGAATGCCCTGGATGCGGCAGCCCCCGGAGAGACGGCAGTTTTCGCGCTTGCAGTCCACCGGGCAGAGCACGTGCTCCATGTCCATCACCACATCGCGCAGGTTGATGGAGACGGCGGCACGGCCGAGGCGGATGCCCCCATGCTTGCCACGCACCGTCTCGATGTAACCCTTGATGCCGAGCTGATGCACTATCTTGACCACGTGATTGCGGGAGATGGCGAAGGTGTCGGCCACTTCCGTGATGGTCGACAGGCGATCACCGGGCTGGATGGCCAGGAAGGTCAGGGTACGCAGGGCGTAGTCGGTAAATCGTGTCAGTTGCATGGTCGCACTTGCCTCTTACTACAAGCCAGAAATCAGGACGACAGCCGGTGGCCAAAGAGGGGGTCTGCACATGCGTGTGCACGGGATGGGCTTCTTCGACCGAGTCGTGAAGTCACAAGGGTAAGAGCAGCCCGGGCGGGTGTCGACGAAGATGTACATAAATCGACACTTTCTTTGATTGATCGCAAACTTGCCGCCTCAGCGAGGGGTTTTGGCGGTTTCCGTCGACAAACCCCCACCTCCTCTGCCATCGCCGGAGCCGTTGTCCGGCGAGTTCAGTGGGGCTGTTTCAGCCAGTTGCGCAGCGCCTGGGAGGGGATGGAGCTCTCGGAAGCCACCGCGAAGGCGCCCCAGTCTACGGCGCACTGCAACGCATCGGCCATGGCCATGCCCCGCGCAAGACCGTGGATGAGGCCGCCCGCGAAGGCATCCCCCGCCCCCGTGGTATCCACCACGGAGACCGGTCGCGCCGCCACCCTGACCTGCTCCTCCCCGTGAATGGCCACGGCGCCCGCCTTGCCCTCGGTCAGCACCAGCCATTCGAGCTGATCCCCCGCGAGCTGGCGGGCATGCTGCCAGGGGTCGCTCACCTCGCCGAGATCGGAGCGGGAGGCCACCAGCACGTGGCAGGGGCGGCGGGCCTGCCCCCCCTTGGGATACTGGGCCACCACGAAACTCTTGGCGAGCATCTGGCGCATGTAGCCCACGATGGCGGTGCCCGGATAGTTCACATAGAGACAGTCCACCCCTTCGGTCGGCAGATCCCCCGGCAGATCCGGACGACGTGGGCGCCTGAGGATGGTGCGCTCACCGGTGGCGTCCACCAGCACCAGCAGCTCGCCGGTCTCGCCGCCAAAGCGTTCCACATGGCTGCAATCCAGGCCGTATGAGGCCGCCTGCTCCAGCAGCCAGTCACCGGTGTCGTCCAGTCCGACCCGGGAGGCGATGATCACCTCGTGCCCCGCCCACACCAATCCGATGCCGGTATTGGCGGCGCCGCCGCCGAGCCTGCGCCCCTGATCCACGTATTGCAGCCGCGCCCCCGCCACCAGGGGTTCGGCCAGGGAGAGCACATGATCACAGTTGAGATTGGCGAGCAGCAGGATGCGGGACATGGAAACCTCGGCGGGAGGAGGCCGGCCCCCCGGGGTGCCGGCACAGAAACGGAAGCGGGATCAGTAGACGGGCAGCTCCACCCCTGACAACAGCTCGTCGATGCGCGCCTGGGTCGGCTGCTGCATCACGTTCTGGATCATCTCCTTGGTGAGATGGGGGGAGAAGGAGCTGATGAAGTCATACATGTAGTTCTGCAAGAGGATGCTCTTGCTGAAGCAGATCTGGGCCGGGCAGGGCTCGAACAGGTGCTCCAGATTGATGGCCACGAGGCCGGGGGCATCGCTATCGTTGGCAACCAGGGAGGAGATGATGCCGATACCAAAGCCCAGTTCCACGTAGCGCTTGATGACGCCGGCATCCATCACCGTCATGTAGTAGTTGGGGGTGAGGCCGGCAGCCTGGAACACCTTGTCCTGCACCTGACGCCCGGTGGCGCCGCTCTCGTAGCTCAGGATGGGATACTGGCAGAGCTGCTCCAGGGTCGGCTTCTTCACCTTGGCCAGGGGGTGCTCCTGGGGCACCACCAGGGAGAGGGTCCAGAGGTAGGCGGGCAGCGCGATCAGCTCCTTGTCGAAGCCTATCTCGTGGGCCACGATGGAAAAATCCGAGTATCCCTTGCTGATCTGTTCCTTGGTGGCGGACATCACAGGATGCAGGTGGAATGAGATCTTGGGGTACTTTTTGGTGAAGTAGGTGACGCTTTTCGGCAGCAGGTAGCGGGCGATGGTGTGGGTGGTGTGGATGTTGAGGGTGCCCACGGTCGGATCCAGGTACTCCCGGGAGATGGCCTTGATCTTGCTCTCGATATTGAGCATGGCCTCGGCACACTTGATGATCTCCTCCCCCACCGGGGTAATCCGGTGCAGGTGCTTGCCGCGGCGCTCGAAGATGCGCACCCCCAGCTCGCTCTCCAGCAAGCCGATCTGCTTGCTCACCCCAGGCTGGCTGGTATAGAGCGCATCGGAGGCAACGGAGACGTTGAGATTGTGGTCCCGCACCGCGATCAGATACTTCAACTGCTGTAGTTTCAAGGTTGCCCCCTCACAGACTGACGCGGCGCTCGTCGATGGACTAGGCCGCCAAAAATGGCGGCCAGTGTATCATCCGGACTGGGCATATCGCCGCTTGATCCTTCATTTTGCTACAAAATCTAGCATCAGCGCGGTGGATATGACAAACGGGGTTCAGCGCGCGTCGGCCCCGATCGGCAGGATGCCGAGGAACTGCAGCAGCCACTGCATCATGGTGGCGGAATCCACCTCCCCTTCCAGGGAAGAGAGACTGCTCTGGTAATGCGCATCGGGCAGCCTGTCCCGTCGCCGCTCGATCAGGGCCCGGTTGTACGCCACCGAGAATTCCGGGTGCCCCTGGATGGCGACGATGTGATCCCCCTGCAGGAACATGAAGTTGGGGCAGAAGTCGTTGCCCGCGAGCAGGGTCGCCCCCGGCGGAAGCTGCTCCACCTGATCCTGGTGGCTTGCCAGGATGCGGATGGTGTCCAGCCCCGGCGCCATCCAGGGTTTTGTCGTCTGCATGGCATGGACCGACACCCCCAGCCCCCACCCCTTGGTGGACTTCATCACCTCCCCTCCCAGCGCCTGGGCGATCACCTGATGGCCGAAGCAGACCCCGGCCAGCTTGACGTTGGCATCGTGGGCCCGGCGGATCCAGTCGCGCAGCGCCAGGATCCAGGGGATGTCGCTGTAGGCATCGTGACGCGAGCCGGTGATGAGCCAGGCATCGCATTCGGTCAGATCCGGGGGCAGATCGCCGTCGAGGGCGGACCAGACCCGAAATTCCAGCTCGGGGGCCAACGCCCGGAAACCCTTGATAAACATCTCGGAGTAAACGGGACCAAAATCCCCCACCAAATCGGGGTCCAGCCGGTCACAATCGAGAATACCCAGTCGCATCTGTTACTCCTTGACAGAAGCGCCCCCGCAGACCGGCGGCCTGCGGGGGCAAGAGATTAAAGCCATGGCAGCGAGCCGGTGGCTCACTTCATGGTCGGCATGGAAAACTCGGCGCCGGCGCGCAGGCTCTGGGGCCAGCGGGCGGTCACCGTCTTCATCCGGGTGTAGAAGCGCACCCCATCCGGCCCGTGCATGTTGAGCGGCCCGAAGATGGACCGTTTCCAGCCACCGAAGCTGTGAAACGCCATGGGCACCGGAATGGGAACGTTCACCCCTACCATACCGACCTGAACCCGCGTGGTGAAGTCCCTTGCGGTATCTCCGTCACCGGTGAAGATGGCGGTGCCGTTGCCGTACTCGTGTTCGTTGATGAGGCGCAGGGCCGTCTCGTAGTCCGGGGCCCGCACGATGGCGAGTACGGGACCGAAGATCTCCTCCCGGTAGATGCGCATCTCGGGGCCGACCCGATCGAACAGGCTGCCCCCGATGAAGTAGCCCTCGCCATGGCTCAGGCCCCGGCCATCCACCACCAGCTCGGCCCCCTCGGCCACCCCCTGATCCACGTAGCCGCGCACCTTGGCCAGGTGTTCCCGGCTGATGAGGGGCCCCATCTCGTTCTCCGGGCTCTGGCCGAGGCCGGGGCCGACCCGCAGGGCAGCCACCAGGGGAGAGAGCTTCGCCACCAGGGCATCGGCGGTCTCGTCACCCACCACCACGGCCACCGAGATCGCCATGCAACGCTCGCCCGCTGCGCCATAGGCGGCCCCCATCAGGGCGGAAACCGCCTGATCCAGATTGGCATCCGGCATGACCACCATGTGGTTCTTGGCGCCGCCCAGGGCCTGCACCCGCTTGCCGTGGGCCGAGGCGGTGGCATAGATGTACTGGGCGATGGGGGTGGAGCCGACAAACGACACGGCACCGACCCGCGGGTCGGTCAGCAGCACGTCCACCACCTCCTTGTCGCCGTTGACCACATTGAGCACCCCGTCCGGCAGGCCCGCCTGCTTGAGCAGTTCGGCCATGCGCAGAGAGAGGGACGGATCCTTCTCCGAGGGCTTGAGGATGAAGGTGTTGCCGCAGGCCAGGGCCACCGGGAACATCCAGAGCGGCACCATGGCCGGGAAGTTGAACGGGGTGATGCCGGCGCATACCCCCACCGGCTGCATCATGGAGTGGCTGTCCACCCCGCGGCCCACGTTGAGGGAGTGCTCCCCCTTGAGCAGATGGGGAATGCCGCAGGCAAACTCCACCACCTCCAGCCCCCGGGTCAGCTCCCCCTGGGCGTCGGAGAAGACCTTGCCGTGCTCGCGGCTGATGAGCTGGGCCAGCTCATCCCTGTGCTGCTCCATCAGCTCCTTGAAGCGAAACAGCACCCGGGCCCGCACCAGCGGCGGGGTCTGGGACCACTCCCCAAAGGCGCGCTCGGCGCAGGCAATCGCCTCGGCACACTCATCGGCCGTGCTGAGAACGACGGAGCCCTGCTGCTGGCCGGTGGCCGGATTGAAGATGGCACCGAAACGCTCGCTGCGACTCTCGGTCGTCTCGCCGTCGATGAAGTTGTCGATCCTGTAACTCATAAATCCTCCGTGATGGGTCATCCGTCCTCCCCTCGCCGCGCCGGGGCAGCACAGGGGGATGACGCCCGGGACGAGCGCCATCCTGTGTGATGTGGGGGTCAGTCCTGGGCCTGCAGGGCGTCCTGCAGCAGGGTGAAGAGATCGTCGATCTGGCTGCGCTCGATGATGAGGGGCGGCGAAAGGGCGATGATGTCGCCGGTCACCCGGATCAGCGCCCCCTTCTCGAAACAGCGCACGAACACCTCGTAGGCCCGCTTGCCCGGCGCATCGGGCATGGGTTCGAGCTCAATGCCCGCCACCAGGCCGTAGTTGCGCACGTCTTTCACGTGCTTGCAGCCCTTGAGGGAATGGGCCGCCTCCTCCCAGTAGCCCGCCAGCTCGGCCGCCCGGGTCAGCAGATTTTCGTTGCGATAGATCTCGAGGGTCGCCAGACCCGCCGCCGCCGCCACCGGGTGGCCCGAGTAGGTGTAGCCGTGGAACAGCTCGATGGCCCCCTTGCCCGCCGCCATCATGTCGTCATAGATATGGTTTTGCACCAGCACGGCCCCCATGGGGATGGCGCCGTTGGTGAGCCCCTTGGCGCAGGTGATCATGTCGGGGATGACGTCGAACTCCTGGGCGGCGAAGGGGGAGCCGAGGCGGCCGAAACCGGTGATCACCTCGTCAAAAATCAGCAGGATGCCGTGTTTGGTACAGATCTCCCGCAGCCGCTTGAGATAGCCCTTGGGGGGCATGATGACCCCGGTGCTGCCGGCGATGGGCTCGACGATGACCGCCGCGATGTTGCTGGCGTCGTGCAGGAAGACAATCTTCTCCAGTTCATCGGCCAGGGTGAGGTCTTCTGCTGGCAATCCCTTGGTGAACGCATTTTTCCCTATATTGAGGGTGTGGGGCAGATGATCCACCCCGGTCAGCAGGGAGCCGAACCACTTGCGGTTGCCGGGAATGCCCCCCACCGAGATGCCGCCAAAACCCACCCCGTGGTAGCCGCGCTCGCGGCCGATGAGCCGGGTACGGGTCCCCTGGCCGCGAGCCCGCTGCCAGGCCAGCGCAATCTTGAGCGCGGTGTCCACGGACTCCGATCCGGAGTTGGTATAGAAGACGTGACCGAATCCCTTGGGGGCGATCTCCACCAGCCGGTTGGCCAGCTCGAACGGCAGGGGGTGGCCCATCTGGAAGGTGGGGGCAAAATCGAGGTGGGAGATCTGCTGGGAGACCGCCTCGGCGATCTCACGCCGACCATGGCCTGCGTTGCAACACCAGAGTCCGGCAGTGCCATCCAGTATCTTGCGGCCATCCTCTGAGTGATAATACATCCCCTCTGCCGACTTCAGGATGCGCGGCGCCGCCTTGAACTGCTGGTTGGCGGTGAACGGCATCCAGAATGCGGACATGTCGGGGGTATTGATGTCGCTGACAGGTTTCATGGTCACCTCATCCTTAAGGCGTTTAGTAACACCCGGCTCATGCCTATTAAATTAAACACCTGAATCCATAAAAAAGGGCTTTTATCGCCCGGCTTGGTGTCACCCCTCAGGGGTGGTATAAGATATTTAACACAATTTTAATAATAGTAAACAGTCAAGGAGTGTCTATCGATGGATATCGGTCACCGCCTCAAGGCGGTTCGCACCAAGGCGGCCCTCTCCCAGCGCGAGCTGGCAAAACGCTCCGGTGTGACCAACGGCTTTATCTCCCAGATCGAGAAAAATCAGGTGAGCCCCTCGGTGGCCTCCCTGCGCAAGGTGCTGGAAGGCATCCCCATGTCATTGGCCAGCTTCTTCACCGACGAGACGGAGATGGATTCCGAGGTGATCTTCCGTGCGGACGACATGCCGGATCTCGGCACCCACCCCATCAGCTACCGTCTGGTGGGTCACAGCCGCGCCAACCGCGCCATCGGCATGATGCAGGAGATACTGCCCCCGGGCGCCGACACCGGTGACGACATGCTGAGTCACGAAGGGGAAGAGTGCGGCATCGTCATCCGGGGTCAGGTGGAAGTCACCGTGGGCGAGCAGGTTCACCTGCTGGCACCGGGGGATGGCTACTACTTCGACAGCCGCACTCCCCACCGTTTTCGCAACGTGGGGGATCAGGAGTGCGTGCTGATCTCGGCCAACACGCCCGCCAGCTTCTGACGGGCCTTCTCCCGGAACAGCCCGCCGGGATCCCCCCCTGCCCGGCCCGGGGATCAGGCCCGCGACACGGGCTCCCGCCCCGCCGCGCGACCCCCGACACCACAGGCCAGGGCGCCCGGTGTGACCCGCCGTTGGCCCGGGTTGTTCGGGAACAGTGTTTAATGAATTGTTACAAGATGGATTTACAAGCGGCAGGATGTTTAGCATATTGATACGCGGAGACTGACTTTCTGCCGGTTCAAGGAGTGAACATGAGTGACCTGACCCTGGCCCAGTGGCAACACAAGGCCGCCCATCTGACCCTGCCCTCGCAAGCCTTTATCGACGGCACCTACCGGGATGCCGTCAACGGCGCCACCTTCGATTGCATCAACCCGGCCAACGGCCAACTGCTGACCAGGGTCGCCTCCTGCGACGCCGCCGATGCCGAGCTGGCGGTCAAGGCGGCCCGTGCCGCCTTCGACGACAAGCGCTGGTGCGGCCTCTCTCCCAAGCAGCGCAAGCTCATCATGCAGCGCTTCGCCGAGCTGATGCGCCTGAACCTGGTGGAGCTGGCACTGCTGGAGTCGCTGGATATGGGCAAGCCCATCGGCGACGCCATGGGGTATGACGCCCCCGCCGCCGCGAACTGCATCGCCTGGAACGCCGAGGCGATAGACAAGATCTACGATCAGGTCGCCCCGGTGGAAGAGTCCGCCCTGGCCCTGGTGACCCGGGAGCCCCTCGGTGTCGTGGCTGCCATCGTGCCCTGGAACTTCCCCCTGGTGATGGCCTGCTGGAAGCTGGGCCCGGCGCTCGCCACCGGCAACTCGGTGATCCTCAAACCCTCCGAGAAATCCCCCCTCACCGCCCTGCGCATCGCGGGTCTGGCGAAAGAGGCGGGCATCCCCGACGGCGTCTTCAACGTGCTGCCGGGCTTTGGTCACACCGTGGGCGAGGCGCTGGCCATGCACATGGACGTCGACTGCATCACCTTCACCGGCTCCACCAAAATCGGCAAGCATCTGGTGCAGTGCTCCGGCAAGTCCAACCTCAAGCGCGCCTTTATGGAGTGCGGCGGCAAGAGCCCCAACATCGTGCTGGCGGATGCACCGGATCTGGATGCCGCCGCCAGAAGCGCCGTCGGCGCCATCTTCTACAACCAGGGGGAAGTGTGCACCGCCGCCTCCCGCCTGCTGGTGCAAAACAGCATCAAGCCCCAGTTCATGGAGCGGCTGCTGGCCCACGCCCGCGAATGGATCTCGGCCAACCCGCTCGACCCCACCACCCGCATCGGCGCCATGGTGGACCACATCCAGATGGAGCAGGTGCTCAACTACATCGCCATCGGCCAGCAGGAGGGCGCCAAGCTGCTGCTGGGGGGCAAGCGCACCCAGCCCGAGGAGGGCGGCTACTACATCGAACCCACCATCTTTGACGACGTGACCCCGACGATGCGCATCTTCCGCGAGGAGATCTTCGGCCCCGTGCTGGCGGTGACCGGCTTCGACACCCTGGAAGAGGCCATCGCCCTTGGCAACGACACCGACTACGGCCTGGCGGCCGCCATCTGGACGGCGGATCTCAACCAGGCGGTGAAGGGCTCCCGCGCCCTGCGCGCCGGCACCGTCTTCGTCAACAACTGGGATGGCGGCGACATGACCATGCCGTTTGGCGGCTTCAAGCAGTCCGGCAACGGGCGCGACAAGTCCCTGCACGCCCTGGAGAAGTACACCGAGCTGAAAAGCACCTGGATCCAGCTCGAATAACGTCATAAATGACGCTTATCAACAAAACAGGGGGGAGAAATCCCCCTTTCTCATTTTTACTCTTTTATCCCCTCGCTCAATCGATATAATCGTCAAATAGCAAGCCATTAAATTTAAAGATAAAAATGCTGTTTTTTCTGGGAAGTGTACTGTTTCTGGTGGTGGGACTGCCGCTGTTGTTCTTCGTGCTGGGTCAGGGGGAAGCCTATGTCACCTGGGGCCCCTGGATCTCCGCCATCGCCCTCATGCTGTGGCTGCTGATGGACGTGGAGAAGATCCGCCGCGGGGGCGGTCGCTGAAGTCGCTCCTGCTGTTAAAATCCCGTCAGACCCATTTATTGTCTTCTTTCCCTGCAAAAGGATCGCTACACTGACTTTTTGCGATGTTTCCCGACATCCGCACTCCAGTGAAGGTTATCCGCATGCAACAACAGATCCAGCGCCAGGGCGTCCTCTATGCCCTCGGCGCCTACACCCTTTGGGGCCTGGCACCCATCTACTTCAAGTCCCTCTCCGCCGTGCCGGCCGCCGAGATCCTGACCCACCGCATGATCTGGTCCTGCGCCCTGCTGATGGTGCTGGTGCTGCTCGGACGCCAGTGGCACAAGGTGCAGGCGGTGCTGCGCCAGCCCAAGGTGCTGCTCACCCTGGCCTTCACCTCCGTCACCGTCGGCGGCAACTGGCTGCTGTTCATCTGGGCCATCAACAACGGCCACATGCTGGATGCGAGCCTGGGCTACTACATCAACCCTCTGTTCAACGTGCTGCTCGGCATGGTGTTTCTGAGCGAGAAGCTGCGCCGCCTGCAGTGGTGGGCGGTAGGGCTCGCCTTTGTCGGTGTCGCCGTCCAGCTCATCGCCTTCGGTTCCCTGCCCTGGATAGCCCTGGTGCTGGCCTCGAGCTTCGCCATCTACGGCCTCATTCGCAAGAAACTGGCCCTGGACGCCCTCACCGGCCTGCTCATCGAGACCCTGATCATGCTGCCGCCAGCCGCCTTCTATCTGTGGGGCATCGCCGACAGCCCCACCAGCCACCTCACCCAGAATGACTGGCACCTGAACCTGCTGCTCATCGCCGCGGGCGCCGTCACCACGGCCCCCCTGCTCTGCTTCACCGCGGCGGCCACCCGGCTCAAGCTCTCCACCCTGGGCTTCTTCCAGTACATAGGCCCCAGCCTGATGTTCATCCTGGCGGTGACCCTGTATGGCGAGGCGCTGGCGCTGGACAAGATGATCACCTTTGGCTGCATCTGGAGCGCCCTGGTGCTGTTCAGCCTGGATGGCCTGCGCAGCGGCAAGCGGCGCCAGGAGGTCGGCTGAGGCGCCAGCGCAATAATCTACAAGCCACGGGGCCGCTTTCGGGGTATCAATAGGGGATGAACGCACCCCAATCCCGCATCCACTACTGGCAATCCCGGCTGCTGCCGGGGGTTGAACTCTCCCACTCCCACCACAGGGAGTTCAGCTATGGCCGCCACGTGCATCTGGACTACCACATCGGTCTGGTGCAGCGGGGCGGCCAGAAGTTCATCCACAAGGGGAACAGCCACAACCTGGTGCGCGGCGAACTCTCCACCGTCAACCCGGACGAGATGCACGACGGCCTAAGCCTGCTGCCGGAAGGGTACGAAGTGCGGGTCTTCTCCATCGCCCCCGAGCAGCTGGCCCGCTGGCTGCCGGAGCACCCCGAGCCCTTTTTCCACCAGGGATTGCAGAGCCGCCCCGACCTCTATCAGGGCTTTGCCCGACTGCACATGCACCTGGACGGCCCAGCCCCCGACGGCCTGCTGGCGGAGAGCCAGTTGCTGGCCCTGCTGGGCGAACTGTTCCGGCTCGCCCCCGAGCGCCACGCCCTGGCGGATCCCCAGCTCAGGTTCCTGCGCGACCATCTGCTGGCCCGGCTGGACGAGCGCCACACCCTGGAGGACCTGGCCGCCCTGTTCGGGCTGGATCGCTTCGCCTTCCTCCGTCAGTTCAAGAAGAAGACCGGCATGACCCCCTATGCCTGGCTCAAGCGGCTACGCCTCGAACAGGGCAAGCGCCTGCTCGGCAGCGGTCTGCCGGTGAGCGAGGTGGCACTGGCGGTGGGCTTCTTCGATCAGAGCCACTTCCACCACGGTTTCCGTCAGGCCTTCGGGCTCACCCCGGCGGAGTATCGCCAGCAGATGCTGCCCGCCTGAATCACCGCTGCTGCAATCTTTTACAATCTCCCGTCCCCCGTCCTGCCCCATGCTGTCACCTCCATACCGCTGTCGGAGGTCTTTTATGTTCACCAGCCTGTTTCTGACCCTGGGTCTCGTCCACCTCGTCGCCCTGGCGAGCCCGGGCCCGGATTTCGCACTCATCCTGCGCACCAGCCTGCACAGGCCCACCGCCCTCGGAGCGGCCCTTGGCATCGCCCTTGCCATCCTGCTCCACGCCACCCTCAGTCTCACCGGCATCAGCCTGCTGATCGCAAGCCAGCCCTGGCTCTTTCTCACCGTGAAACTGGTGGGTGCCCTCTATCTGGGCTGGCTGGGCTGGGGGGCGCTGAAAGCGGCCTGGCAGGGAAGCGGGGATCTGGCGCTGCGCGCCGGAGGCGAGCGGCCGGGCTGGCGCAAGGGGGTGAAGAGCGGGCTGGCCACCAATCTGCTCAACCCCAAGGCGATGCTGTTCTTCATGGGGCTGCTGGCCGCCATGGTGACACCCCAGGTGGATGGCCTGACCCGGGGATTGCTGATCCTGGAGCTGTTCCTGCTCTCCCTCGTCTGGTTCAGCGCCCTGGCCTGGAGCCTCTCCACCCCCCGCGCCCAGCACCTGCTCGGCCGCATCCAGCGCCCGCTCAACCTGATGACGGGCCTGCTGTTTGGCGCGGTCAGCCTCTCCATCCTGGTGGATCTGCAAGGGCACTGGCCGGCGGCCTGACCGGCACGTCCTTGTTGGCGGCAAGCAGGGAGGGGCCTTGACGGACGGCGCGACTACTCCCCGCGCCGCATCCCCTTGCGCAGGTAGACGTAACCCTCCCCCGGGCTGCCCCAGCGCTGATGGGCGCCGTTGTCATAGGCCCTGTCCAGCAACCGGACGCTGTCCGGGCCGATCCAGAGGTACTGCACCAGGGTGGTGGCACCGCCAAAATCGGTGGCGCAATGCCCGACCCGGGTCTGTCCCTTGTACTCCCCGCCCGGCTGGCGGGTCAGCCAGATCTCGCACCCTGCGCGCAGGGAGAGTTGCTGGGGGGTGAGGGAGTCAAGCAGCTCGGGCCGACGCCAGGCGCCGGCAAAATCCGTGGCCCTCGGCATGGTCAGTTCAGCCATCAGGATGCGGCCATCGGGCAGGGAGGAGAAGCGGTAGATGCGCTGGCGAAACGGCCGCTGCGCCCGCTCGGTCAGAAACTGCTCCGCATAGACCCAGCGAAAGGGGCCCTCCCCGGGCCAGATCTCCACCAGCCGCAGCTCGGCACTGGTGAAGCGGGCATCGAAGGTGGCCTGCTCCTGGCTGGAAAACTCCCCCGAGAACCAGGAGAGCAGGGGCTCCAGCCTCCCCTGCGTGGCATGGGGGCCGGGGGCCGTCACGAAGGGGACGGGCGCCGCCCAGATCAGGCTGGCGTAAAACAGCCCCAGCAGGGCCGCCATCAGCTGTGTCATCGAATCCTTCCGAGTCGCTTGCATGGCGGCGATTATATGAGCGAACGGTGACAATAACCTCTATCTTGATCAACTCCTTGAAGAGAAAACGAAAAATCCTCTCTGCAGGCGAAAGGAGGCGACGCCCCCGGCCTGCGTTCCGTCAGATCAGCATCCGAAGCGCACAGTAAACCAACAAGCCCGCCAGCGTCAGGTTCAGAATGCGGCCGTGGCGCTGGAACAGGGGCTGCAGCAGATGACCCGCCAGGGCCCAGCAGAGGTTCCCCAGCGTGCCGATCAGCGCCAGCAGCAGGCTGACGCCCAGCACCCAGACGAATTCTGTGGTGTGGGGCAACACGAAGGTGGAGAGCGCCGTGATGCCGTATAGGATGATCTTCACGTTCACGAACTGCAGCCAGAAGCTGGTCCAGAAGCCGGGCAAGGCTCCATCTGTGCTCGACAGGTTGGAGCCGCTGGCCGCAATGCGCCAGGCCAGCCAGAGCACATAAGCCGCCCCGGCCCAGCTGAGCCAGCCAACCAGCGCGGGGGAGAGGCTGATGAGGGTGAAGGTGAACAGGGCACACAGCAGCATGATCAGCAGGAAGCCCGCACTCATGCCCGCCAGCACCCGGCTACTGCGGCGCAGACCATGCTGATTGGCGGCGCTCAGAGCCAGTATGTTGTTCGGTCCCGGCGTCATGGCCGTGATCAGGGTGTAAGTCAAAAATGCGCTGACAAGGGTCGTGGTCATGGTGTTTCTCCAAATGGGAGTGATACCTTAACGCGGCCATTGGCATCAAAAAATCGAATGTTTTAGCATTCTAAATTCAACCATTTCGATGAATTGGAGTCCCCATGGATTTGCGACGTCTCATTACCCTCAAGACGGTGATCGAGGAGGGCTCCTTCGTGAAGGCATCCCGCAAGCTCTGCTGCACCCAGTCGACGGTAACCTTCCATATCCAGCAGTTGGAGCAGGAACTTTCGCTACAACTGTTCGAAAAAATAGGGCGTCGCATGTGCCTGACCAAGGCCGGACAGAACATCATGCCGCATGTGCACGAGATGATCCGGGTGATGTCGGGTCTGCGCCAGGCGGCGCAGCAGGACGCCGAGCCGAGCGGCGAGCTCAGGGTCGCCATCGGCGAAACTCTGCTGGCCTACAAGATGCCGGCGGTGCTCGAGCGCTTCAAGCGGCTGGCTCCCGGGGTCCGACTGTCGCTCCGGTCCCTGAACTGCTACGTCATTCGCGATGCGCTGCTGGCGGACGAGGCCGATCTCGGTATCTTCTATCGGGTCGGCAACGATGCCGCCCTGCTGATGGAGAGCTTTGGCGAGCAACCCCTGGTGCTGGTAGCTTCCCCCGCCCTCAGCGGTGATATCGACTTCACCCGCCCGGATCAGCACCTGCCGGTCAGCTTCATCATCAACGAACCCCAGTGCATCTTCCGTCAGATTTTCGAGAGCACATTACGCCAGCGAGCCATCACTCTGGACGGCACCATAGAGCTGTGGAGCATAGAGAGCATCAAGCGCTGCGTGGCCAGCAACCTCGGCGTCTCCTTCCTGCCCCGCTTCGCCGTCGAGCGGGAGCTGAGTTCGGGGGAGCTGCAGGAGCTGCCCTTCTCCCCCACGCCCCTCGTCATCACGGCCCTGTGCGCCCACCACGCCAGCAAGTTTGTCAGCCCCGCCATGCGGGTGTTTATGGAGTGCGTGCAGACGTGCCTGACAGAGGAGGAGCCGCCAGCGGCAAATGCGGCCGCTCATGGCGACCAGGACGCGCGCCGCCTGATGACAACCTAGCCCTTCAATGGGAGCGCCACCACTCCTGACCCTCGGTTGTCCTTCCCCCGAGCGACTATCCTTGCTCGGATACAACCGAGAAGGAACCCAAGATGAGCACAGGAACAGTCACTCTGCATCGCGTACTCAAGGCCCCGCCACAGCGGGTATACCAGGCCTTTATCGAGCCGGACGCCCTGGCCAAATGGCTGCCCCCCCATGGCTTCACCTGCAAGGTGGCGGCGCTGGATGCCAGGGTCGGCGGCCAGTTCAGGATGTCGTTCACCCACTTCGCCAGCGGCCACACCCACGCCTTCGGCGGCGAGTATCTCGTGCTGGAGCCGGGCAAGCGCATCCGCTACACCGACCGCTTCGACGACCCCAACCTGCCGGGGGAGATGCAGGTCACCATCACCCTCACCCAGGTGCTGTGCGGCACCGATCTCGCCATCGAACAGGCGGGTATTCCGGCGGTCATCCCGGTGGAGATGTGCTACCTCGGCTGGCAGGAGTCCCTGATGCAGCTCGCCACCCTGGTGGAGCCCGAGATCCCCGCCGAGTGACCCGACACGGGGGCACCCCCGGTGGCCCCCGCACAGATACCCCTTGTGAGAGAGGGGCCTGATCAGGTATCTCTGTGGGCAGGGCGGGCTGCGTTCTTGCAGCGACCATCCACCGCCAGGAGCCCCCATGAAACGAGTCTTGATGATGACCATGGCTGCCGCCCTGCTGGGCGGGTGCGCCGTGAAGAACCAGGTCACCCACAGCCTGCAGGCGATTCCGCTGACGGCCTTCCAGCAGAGTGAAAGCAACCCCAACCAGCGCATCTACAAGGAGCCCGGCGTGGATCTGCGCCAGTACCACGCGGTACTGCTCGACCCCTTGCAATTCATCCGCCAGGAGAACGGCCAGTGGTATCTGCTGACCGCCAACGAGCAGAACGAGATCGGCCGCTACTACCACGCCACCTTCCAGCGGGAGCTGATGAGCCACGGCGTCAAGATGGCTACCGAACCCGGTCCCGGCGTGATGCGGGTGCAGGCGGCCATCACCAACTTCGACCTGACCCGGCCCGACCCCAAGCTGCGGGATCTGCTGCCCGCAAAGATCGCCATCAACGTCACCCGCGAGGTAATAGGCAAGGAGCCCTATCTGCTCAAGGTGGGCAGCATGGCCCAGTTGCTCGACGCCCAGAGCGGCAAGCTGCTGGTGCGGGTGATGGACGCTCGCGAGAGCCCGGACACCACCCACAAGGATTCCCCCATCACCGCCGAGGAGATGGAGAAGATGATCGATCAGTGGGCCGCAAGTCGCGCCAAACAACTGGCCGACAACCTGGGGCGCTGAGCCGGGCCGAAAACGACAAAGCCTGCCAGGGGGCAGGCTTTGTCGTCGCTGAAGCGCGGTTTATTGCAGGTTCAGACCACCCAGGTAATCCCGCTTGCCCAGATCCACCCCGGCCTGGCGCAGCAGGGCATAGGTCATGGTGAGGTGGAAGTAGAAGTTCGGGATGCCGTACTCGTGGACGCAGCTATGGCCGTCCATCCCCTTGCCACCGGCCCAGTAGGGGTAGTAGTGGCCGCTCGCGTACTGGCTGAAATCCGCCTCCAGCTTGCCTTGCAGGTAGGCGATAGTCTTGGCCACGTGGGCGCGCAGATCCGCCATGGTCTTGGGATCATCCCCCAGCACCGGCGGCTCGCTCAGGCTGGCGGTGGCCACCACGGCGCGGGCGCTGTCACAGCAGATCAGCACCTGCTTGCTCAGGGGCAGCATGTCGACGATGAGGCGCTCATTGAAGAAGTTGTCCACGTTGAATTTCTTCGCCTCGGCGTGGGCCTCGGCCTTGGCCAGACACTGGTCCAGGTTGGTCAGCATCTTGATGAACTGGGCTGCGATATCACGATTCATAATGCACTCTCGGTTGGTTGAAGGCAGTAAAACGAGCGGCTCCACTATAGCGCATCCCCCTTGCAGTTCGAGCCCGAGGGGATGAAAAGCGAGGGCGTCCTCCCTGCCCTGCGACAGGCGGTGGCGATCACCGGCGGGCAGCGAGACCAGAGCGCCGCGCCCCGTCGCCGCACCGAGTCCCTCTTTCCCCTTTTTTTGATCTGTGACAGGCATCTCGTTTTTCGAGGGGCGTAGTCTGGAGCCCGTTGCCCCGGCACGGGCCGGGGCACCCATCCCACAAGGAGAATGCCATGAAGATCTACGATCGAAACCGCAATGTGCTGACCCTGGGCCAACGGGTGATGATTGCCGCCACTGGCGCAGTCGACACCCTCAAGGAGGCGCACACCGACAACCTGACCCCCTATCAGGCCGAGCATGAGAAGTGCGTGCTGCTGACGAACAGCCAGGAGCGCTACGCCCCCATCGAGTTGATTAGACTAGGCTGATCCCGTTTTCCGTCACCCTACTCTTTACAATTCACCCGGCCGCACGCCCCGTCGCTGGCCGGGTTTCTCTCTCCGCTCTACTCCTTCTCCGAGCCGCTGCCACCTTATGAGGGCGAGGCGATGCAGCTGGCCGGGATCCAGCCTGATTGCCCCGCTTCGTTGTGAACCCAGAGCCAGCCTGCCAGCTCCCGATCCACTCGAACCCGCTCCCCCACCGCCACATCCAGCTCCCGGGCGGTATAGTCCTGGCGCGCCTGCGCCTCCTCGGCGCTGATCGGGGTCAGCAGGGACAGGGGCGCCCACCCCTCGTTGCCGTCTGCGGTAAAGGTGCGCACCCAGCCCGGAAACTCGTCGTCCTCGTGGCCGATGCGCACCCGCTCTCCGGCCCGAAAGGCGATGGGATTGGGGTAGCAGGTGTGGTGCGCCATGGTGATCAACGCCAGCATTGTCTCGTCCTCCGACAGGTTCTGATGAGTAACGTCCAGAGTCATACCACAAGCAGGACCCCGTTGCGTCAACCGGGCTCACCCCCCCTGGCAGAGGGTGCTCTCCCCCAGGGCGGGCCGACGACCCTGATCCCCACGATTCATTACTGTCAGTGAATTTTCATATCATCCGAGTGTCATTTCAGTGAACACATCGCCGCCCTAGACTGCTTCTCGAACCTTAACGAGGAGTCTTGTATGAAACTCACCCCTATCCCGTTGCTGGCCGGCACCCTCGCCTCGGCCTTCTCTTTCAACACCTTCGCCGGTGACATCGTCTCGGTGCAGTTCAGCGATGGCCGCCCCGCCGTGACCGGAGTCGAGGCGGTCAACAACGCGCTCAACCCCATCGGCGTCAACGTGGTCACCGTCGACATCCCCGAGGCCGCCAGGCCGCTGCTTGAAGCCTCCCACCGCCGCGCGTTGACCAAAGCGGAGCACGGCGCCCTGATCTCGGCCTTCAACCTGAGTCAGGGGGAGCTGCTGGAGCAGGCCAGGCTCGCAGGGCGCGCGCCCGCGGTGCAAGGGGGCGGCGTCGCCACCGAGGAGACAGGCGTCGGCCCCTACCCCAAGGTCTATGACCTGATGGCGCTGGACGAGCGCACCCGCAGCGCCGTGCTCGGCAAATATGGCCGCATGCACGTCAACTCCGCCGAGGACGGCACCGACATCGACGAGGTGATGACGGTGGTCAGCGGCGGCCCCTTCCGCTGGGGCTTTACCCTCAAAGACGGCAGCATCGCCCGCTTCCAGATAGACAGGGTGGGCCTGGAGGACAAGGCCGTGCGGATCAGCTATCACGGGCTCGGCATGCACGCCGGGTTGATGGACGCAAAACAGGGGCTGCTGGTGGCCTTCGCCCACGGACCCAAAGCGTTCACCATGCGCTACCAGGCGGACGTGCCCCACGCGCAGCTGCTCGGCACCAACCCCTGGGCCGATGTCGGCATTACCCTGCCCCCCGCCCCCGGCAAGGTGCAGTAAGCCGGTGCGTGCCATCTGGCGGCGGGGCCCGGGCCCTGCCGCCTGCTTTTATGCCTGCTATGCCTGTCGTCACGGGCCGGGGTGTCCGGGGCTCATCGCCTCTCTTTCGTCTGCGTCTCTGCCGGGCCCGCCACGCCCCGGAGGGCCATGATCCGGGCCGCTCTACCGCGGGCAACTCTCTGTCTGGCGGGGGATGGGGGGTGGACACCCCGGGGATCCGCACTATTGTGATAAAAGTGCGCAATGATGGCGCCATCATTTACCAGTAGTGAATTAACGGGGGCAGGATGAACAAGATCACGGCGCTGAACGTCTTTCGCCGGGTGGTGGAAATGGGCACCTTCAGGGCGGCGGCGGACGACCTGCGCCTCTCCCAGGCGGCGGTCAGCAAGAACATTAACGAGCTGGAAGCCTTTCTCGGCATTGCGCTGATCAACCGCACCACCAGGCGACTTAGCGTCACCGAATCGGGCATGGCCTATTACGGCCAGATATGCGCCGTGCTGGACAGCCTGGAGGCCGCCGACCAGTCCATCATGGCCGCCTCCTTCACCCCCAGGGGCAGGCTGAGGATCGGCATGCCCATGTCCTACGGGCTGATCCGCCTCAACCCCCTTGTCTGCGCGTTCCAGCGCCGCTATCCGGAAATCGGCATCGAGGTGATCCTGAGCGACGCCTACATGGATCTGGTGGATCAGGGGCTGGATGTGGTGATCCGGGGGGCAGGCACCCTGGAGGACTCCACCCTGCGCGCCAAACCCCTGTGCGAGGTGCAGCGGGTGCTCTGCGCCGCCCCCGACTACCTGAAGGAGGCGGGCCAGCCCGCCCACCCGGCGGATCTCAAGGGCCACAACTGCCTGCGCTACAGCCTCTCCTCCTCCCCCAACAAGTGGTTCTTCACCCGGGACGCGGAGAGCGTGGCGGTGGAGCTGCCCCCCGCCCGCTTCTGCGCCAACAACGGCATCGCCCTGAAACAGGCGGCGGTGCAGGGGCTCGGGGTGATCCTGGTACCGGATGAATTCGTGTCGAACGACCTGTCGGACGGCACCCTGGTCAAACTGCTCCCCGACTGGCAACCCGACCCCCACGCCCTCTTCGCCGTCTACCCCTTCCACAAGGAGCAGTCCCGCAACGTACGGCTCTTTATCGAATTTCTCGTCAAGGCGTTTCAGTTGCGGTGAGCCCGACAGGCGGGAACCTGGAGTTTGTGCCTCTCGGCCACGATACCTGTATGCAGCGTGTAGGTTCGATTAGCGAAGCGTAATCGGACGATCGCGTCATCAATCGCCCCCTCTGGCTACTGTCCGTCGTCCAGGATGACGCCCCCTGCCTGTGTTGCCGATGTATCAGCAAATAGCCGCCTGCCAAGCTGGCGGATCAGCAGCAATGGCGCCAGCAGTGTGAGCAGCAGCCAGTGGGTGTGGGGCAGGATAAAGGTCCAGATGATCTCGTGGGGCAGCCAGGTCGACGCGGTTGCCGTCATAAAGGCGATGTCATAGGTCTGCCACAACCAGAGCCCGGCAAAGAGCGGCAGCAACAGCGGGCGGGGCGTCAGCAAAAACAGGGGCAAGAAAGCAGAGGCGAGCACAGCGCTAAACTCCAGCATGGCAGGGACCAGCTCGGCAAAGGTCCGCCCTTGGGAGAAACCGCTCCATTCGAGAGACGTATCCTCGGCCAGTGCAGGCCACCAGGAAGCGTATTGGAACAGGGTAAACGAAATCAGAAACAGCAGGCTGGTCAGCAACGCCAGCGCCGTTTTTCGCAAAAGCCAGCTCCCCATCCGGCGCAGTGTCGGCATCCACTTAGACATCAATGACTCCCATCTGGTGACGGGGCAGTATGCCTTGGCTGGTTTCAGCGTCAAAGCGGTACGCCATGTCCGTTAATTGTCGAAATATTGAATCCCGTCACATCAGCATCAACCTGAGCGGTTGCGTGCCAGCAAGGCTCCATGCGAACCTTTATTTGTCTTTCTTACAACCAAAACAGAGGGTGCGGGGCTGCCGCAGCTATCACAAGCCGGAGTACGATACCACCTAGACCCTCAGTGCCGAGGCGGGCAAAAACTGTTGAGTTTGGCAGGAGGTCAAGATGGGTCTGCTGATGGCACGTTCCAAGCCGAGTCAGGTCTGTGAAGAGGAGGGCAAGCAAGGGGTGATGGAGAGCAAGTTGGTTAAGTGATAGGCTGACGTTGTCGCGTATTATATAGGTGGTCGTGGATTAACTCGGCCATCTGTTGATATTTAGAGCAACCCACTCAAGCATGTTTACCTAATGTAAGTGGCAGATCGGCCAGAAGGGATTGGAATATTTCTTGACTGCATGCACGATAGTCTAGCCATCAACATTGACCAAGCGTTGTCGGGATACCAATAATGAAAATTTTAATCTGAGTTTTCGTTAACAATTATTCTTTAGAACTAAAGTACTCTAAATCTAGTAGATGGAAATCTCGTTCCATGCTCTTTGTAAATTCCGTGTCGGCAAGAATTTTGACAGATTTCAAGTTTATATTCAAGGTGGTTTTAAATGCACCACTTATCATCTCTATATGTTGTTGCTCAAACTTATCTTTGTACTTTCGCAGATTTACTTCCTGCTGTTCGGTATCAAAACAAAGTATAACATTGGCGTCATAAAATTTATCATCAGCCTGTTCATTAAATGGTATTGCATTAATATAAACACCACTAATTAAACTGTTGAACGTGTCATCATTCCATATTTTCTCAAAAATTTTCTTTGATTTACTTAGTCTATTGTTCCATGAGTCAGGGAAAACAGAACGAGTAATACGTGCCGCGCACCAACCTAAGACAATTTTTAAAAATTTTGGGGAGAGCGTTCGAGTTTTATCTATGTTCGAACGTAGTAGAGTGTCCCGTTTGACATGGCAAATTCCAATAGCTTGAGCCTCATAATGCTCAATGTTGCTACCGATGTTGACTGGTATTTGAATAACTCTTGGGTTTTTGCCGAATTTAAAATTTCCATTTTCATTATCTGCCTTCCATAGAAGGATAATTTGAGCCCATGGTTCACGAGAGAAATCCTCGTCAACAAGTGCGCAGTCGTAAGTTACTGGAACAAGGTAAATAGATTCCTTTTTCTCTACATAAGATAAAATCTCAGCGGGGATAATATCCTTAAGATGGGCGTTATCATTCAGGCTAATAAAAACCCCCCTGCTCCATCCAGATTTAATCCACCCCTCTCTGTTATGAGATTCGGAAGTTAAACATTCATGTGTAACAGACATCACTCCCCCCTTTGAGAACTTAACCTATTTCCAAGCTTTTTCTTACGGCTAGTCCATCAAATTTAACAAATAGACGATCATAACTTTCTAAAAGTTTTTCTTTATCCATTGGCTCTTCAATTAAGGCATTTTTAAGTATTGGATCAGAATATTTCCCAAAACTGAATAGGGCCAGATATTTACGATGTGGTTCTAGCATGTCTTCGTGAAGAACATCTAAGGCTTCAATTCTCTTGGCGATTCTCTCATGTACATTCTTTTTTGGATTTTTCTGCCAATCATATATAGTCTTTCTTTCAACATTAAGAACAGAAGCCCATTGAGCTATTTTTGAAAAACCAAAAGAATCTTTTAATGAAAAAGATTTTTTAATTATATTGTCGTCCAATGCATCCTTTTTTTCAGATGGCTGAACGGCTGCGTAGGTTTTATTTCCTATGCTCTTTTTTATAGCATTCTGTCCATAGCCATAATCTAGTTTTGGCGCAGATGAGGTCACTGGTATAACAGATGAACCTACCGCCAAAGTAATTATAAAAATACTTTTCTGGATAATGTGAGTGTATGAAGAAGTTTGTTGCTGCCGCACTCTTCTTGTAATATCCATGCTATTTGAACCGGTAAAAATATCTTTACCGATATCGAATGACTCAGTTTTACAAAATCCACCATTATGCATACCACTCTCCTCGTAAGGAATATGTCTTCCTCTTGGTGCTGTTGAGTAGTTGACGTATGCCATATTATCTCCGGTGTTAATTTACAGTAATGTCTAAGTATGCTCGTTTTATGTTGTCATGCAGTAAACTGAAGCAGTTTATTATAGTATTAATATTATAAGGGATCATTTTCTCAAATGGTTCAAAACTGTCAAAATCAAGATGTGCCCATGGACCTGATTTCACCTCATTTTCAATCATGAAGTCTCTAACCAATTCGAAAACATCGTGAGGATATTTTACAGAGTCGATCGTCACTCCACTATTGACAACAAGTCTTTTATTCTCTGACAAAAAAGCAGATGTCATGTTGCCACCAGCTCGTAGCAAACCAAGAAGCTCAGGCTGAAGAAATTCGCCACGTTTAACAAAATTACTAAAACCAGCTTGGTTGTCCCATTGATATTTATTGATATATCTCATGCCGATAAAGTTAACATGAGTGAGCTCTATTACAGAAGTAATGGAGTCAATTATTTCAGTAAACTTAGTAATATAATCTTTATACGTAACATATGATGTCGTATGTACAAATAAGGAGTCTGGTGTCAACCTAAAACCAAAAACACGATCTGCATCTGTCATAACAAGAACAGGATGAGATATAGTGACTGTTTGAGGTGAGCCAGCTCCACTAAATTCAATTTGGTTGTATTCAATAGTTGTCATAGCACCAATAACAGGATACTGCCTTCTCAGCTTCTCCTGAATAGCGTCTATAGCATCTTTCAGTGTTTTGTTGGGAATGGTGGCAAAACCAACCTTGCCCAACACATAAGACAAGTTACTCATACGAACCTCCCGTTAGAACTTAAGGGCTTCTAGGCCCTTAGCTAAGCGTCATTTTTATACACTTTACATGAGTTATTGTCTTTTTTAAACACAATGCTGATTATCTTGCCTAAGCCCCTAGGGGTTTAGGGGCAAATGTCGAAGATTATGTGGTAATCGTGTCTTTAAGCTTGTTGCGATGGTTGATATAAAAACCCGGCCTAAGCCGGGTTGGTTACATCAAGAGCGGGAAAAATCAGAGCGCTTCCAATCTTGCATACGCCGTCACCAGCCACTTGGCGCCGACGTCGTCGAACTGGATTTGCACCCGGCTCTGCTGGCCGACCCCTTCGAAGTTAAGCACTATGCCTTCCCCGAATTTCGGATGGAGCACCCGCTGGCCGAGCTTGATGCCGCTGGCGTCAAAGCTCTGCTGCACCTCGTTCTGGCTGAAGCGGCCGTACTGGGTGGGGCGGCTGACCTGAGTGCGCAGCCGGATCTCTTCCAGACACTCGGCGGGCATTTCGCGGATAAAGCGGCTCGGCTTGTGGAACATCTCGCGGCCATAGATGCGGCGGCTCTCGGCATAACAGATGTAGAGCTTCTCCATGGCGCGGGTCATGCCGACGTAACAGAGGCGGCGCTCCTCCTCCAGCCGCCCCGACTCCTCGGTGGATTGCTGGCTGGGGAACATGCCTTCCTCGACGCCGACCAGCAGCACCAGGGGATATTCCAGCCCCTTGGCGCTGTGCAGCGTCATCAGCTGCACCGCATCGGCGTATTCGTCCGCCTGATTCTCGCCGGATTCCAGCGCCGCGTGGGCGAGGAAGGCGGAAAGGTCGCTCATGTCTTCCAACTCGTCCGGGCGCTGGTACTGACGGCAGGCGGTGACCAACTCGTCCAGGTTCTCCACCCGTGCCTGGGATTTCTCACCTTTTTCAGCGAGATACATGGCCTTGAGGCCGGAGTGCTGGATGGCGATGTCCGCCTGCTGATGCAGGGGCAGCAGGGAGACCTGCTCCTCCAGCGCGTCGATCAGTTCGACGAAGCCGCGCACCGCGTTGCCGGCGCGGCCGGTCAGCACCTTGTCATTGAGCAATGTCTTGGCGGACTGCCACAGGTTCTGGCCCTGATCGCGAGCGTTGTTGCGCAGGATCTCCAGGGTGCGATCGCCGATGCCGCGGGTCGGGGTGTTGACCACCCGCTCGAAGCTGGCGTCGTCGCCTCTGTTGTTGATGAGGCGCAGGTAGGCCATGGCATCCTTGATCTCCTGACGCTCGAAGAAGCGCAGGCCGCCGTAGATGCGATACGGCATGGCGTCCTGCATCAGCGCCTCTTCCAGTACCCGGGACTGGGCGTTGGAGCGATAGAGGATGGCGCAGTCGGTGAGCAGGCCCCCCTTCTCCTTCCAGTCCTTGAGGCGACCGACCACGAAGCGGGCCTCGTCCACCTCGTTGAAGGCGGCGTAGAGCGAAATCGGCTCGCCCTCGGCCCCCTCGGTCCACAGCTCCTTGCCGAGGCGCTCCGCGTTGTTGGCGATGACGCTGTTGGCGGCTTTCAGGATATTGGCGGTGGAGCGATAGTTCTGCTCGAGGCGGATGGTCTCGGCGCCCTGATAGTCGGTCAGGAAGCGCTGGATGTTCTCTATCTTGGCGCCGCGCCAGCCGTAGATGGACTGGTCGTCGTCGCCGACGATCATCACCTTGCCGGTGTCGCCGGCCAGCATCCGCAGCCAGGCGTACTGGATGCCGTTGGTATCCTGAAACTCGTCCACCAGTATGTTCTGGAAGCGGTCTCGGTAGTGCTCGAGGATGTGCGGCTTGTTCAGCCACAGCTCGTGGGCGCGCAGCAGGAGTTCTGCGAAGTCCACCAGCCCGGAGCGATCGCAGGTCTCCTGATAGGTCTTGTAGATCTGCTGATAGGTGCGGGTGACGGGGTCGCCGTAGAGGTCGATGTCGCCAGGGCGCAAGCCCTCGTCCTTCTTGCCGTTGATGTAACCCATCACGGCGCGCGGGGCCCAGTGCTTCTCGTCGAGGTTGAGCGCCTTGAGCACCCGGCGGATGAGGCGGTACTGGTCGTCGGAGTCGAGGATCTGGAAATCCTGCGGCAGCCCTGCATCCAGATGGTGGGCCCGCAGCAGGCGGTGGGCGATGCCGTGGAAGGTGCCGATCCACATGCCGCGCACGCCGTCGCCGATCACCTTCTCGACCCGGCCGCGCATCTCGGCCGCCGCCTTGTTGGTAAAGGTGACCGCGATGATGGAGAAGGGTGAACAGCGTTCCACCTGCATCAGCCAGGCGATACGGTGCACCAGCACCCGGGTCTTGCCCGAGCCGGCACCGGCCAGCACCAGCAGGTTGCAACGGGGGGCCGCCACCGCGTCTCTTTGCTTGTCATTGAGCCCGTCGAGCAGGGTTGAAACGTCCATCACCACTCCTGTTTATTTATACAGGCGGGGATTATACGGCCTGAGCCGCCAGAGACCAAGCCGTGAGCAGCCGGGGGCCAGCCCGCCCGCCAACGTGGCGTCGATGAGGCCGCAGGGCTGGTGCCGATGGAAGCCAGTTTTTTCATCAGGGGAGGAAAACGGTTGCGCCTAACGTCATGAATCCAAACAAAAATGTCGATCGAGCCCTATTAATCTCGGAATTTAATTCTGCAAAAACACCATAAAACAAACACTTATAAGGCAATTTGCTTATATTTCAAACCGTTAACGCAAACGTTTTTCCTCTATGATCCCCTTGACCAACGGGCTGGCTCACTTACAGTTAGCCAGCGTGCTTTATGACCTGCCAAGACAGGTTGTGGACCCTCACATAACAATCAAGGATACGATCGTGACTAAAGTGCTCAAGCTGGCCACCGTGGCCGCCCTCACCCTCGCTGCCCTGTCCGCCCAGGCAGCCTCCGAGCCCGCCGTCATCTATGACACCGCAGGCAAATTCGACAAGTCCTTCAACGAAGCCGTGTTCCGCAACGGCGTCGAAGTCTACAACAAGGACAAAGGCGTCAAGGTCAAGGAGTTCGAACCCCAGAACGAAGCTCAGCGCGAGCAGGGCCTGCGTCGTCTGGCCAGCCGTGGCAACGGCCCCATCGTCGCCGTCGGCTTCAACATGGGTTCCGCGGTAGAGAAAGTAGCCACCGAGTTCCCGAACACCCAGTTCACCATCATCGACATGGTGGTCGACAAGCCGAACGTCCAGTCCCTCATCTTCAAGGAGCATGAAGGTTCCTTCCTGGTGGGTGCCCTGGCGGCCATCGCCTCCAAGACCGGCAAGGTCGGCTTCGTGGGCGGCATGGACATCCCGCTGATCCGCAAGTTCCAGTGCGGCTATGAGCAAGGCGCCAAGTACATCAATCCGAAGATCGACGTCTATCAGAACATGACCGGCTCCACCCCGGCAGCCTTCGCCGACCCGGCCAAGGGTGCAGAACTGGCCAAGTCCCAGTTCGCCAAGGGCGCCGATGTGGTCTATGCCGCCGCCGGTGGCACCGGTATCGGTGTCTATCAGGCTGCCAAGGACGAAGGCAAGCTGGCCATCGGTGTGGATTCCAACCAGAACCACCTGCAACCGGGCACCATGCTGACCTCCATGGTCAAGTCCGTGGGTCTGGCCGCGTACAAGAGCTGGGATGACGCCGCCAAGGGCAGCTGGAAGCCGGGCATCCAGTCCCTGGGTCTGGCCGAAGGCGGGGTTGACTGGGCGCTGGACGAGAACAACGCCAAGCTGATCACCCCGGAAATGAAAGCCAAGGTCGAGAGCATCAAGGCCGACATCATCGCCGGCAAGATCAAGGTGCACGACTACATGAGCGACAACTCCTGCAAGTACTGAGTCCCTGCTACGACTCTCAACCAGTGATGACCGGCCCGCACGGGCCGGTTTTTAGTCTCTACTTCATGACCCGCAAGGACTGCATCATGGACCAGACAGATCGCTATGCCATCGAATTAAGGGGTATCGATAAGCGGTTCGGCGACGTGTACGCCAACAAGCAGATCGACCTTCAGGTTCGTAAAGGCAGCATTCACGGCATCGTCGGCGAAAATGGCGCCGGCAAGTCGACCCTGATGAGCATCATTTACGGTTTCTACCACGCCGACAGAGGCGAGATGCTGATCGACGGGAATCCGTTCAAACCCCATGGCTCCCAAGATGCGATTGCCGCCGGGGTGGGCATGGTGCACCAGCACTTCATGCTGGTGAACAACTTTACCGTATTGGAAAACGTCATCCTGGGGGCCGAGAACGGCTGGCGCCTGGGCAAGAGCCTGGCGGCCGCCGAGAAGCTGCTGGGCGAGCTGGCACGGGACTATGGTCTCGAGGTGCCGCTGCACGAGAAGGTCGAGGATCTGCCGGTGGGCCTGCAACAGCGGGTCGAGATCCTCAAGGCGCTCTATCGCGGTGCCCGCATCCTGATCCTCGACGAGCCCACCGGGGTGCTGACCCCGCAAGAGGCGGATCACCTGTTCGAGGTGCTGAAAAAGCTGCGGGATCAGGGGGCGACCGTCATCCTCATCACCCACAAGCTGCGGGAGATCCTGGCCATCACGGATCAGGTCTCCATCATGCGCCGGGGTGAAATGGTGGCCCATGTCGCCACCAAAGACACCGACAAGGAGCAGCTCGCCGAGCTGATGGTGGGCCGCAAGGTGCGCCTCAAGGTCGACAAGCGCACCGCCCAGCCGGGCGAGGCCAAGCTCAAGGTCGAGGGCCTCTCTTACGTCGATGACGCCGGGGTGGAACGGGTCAAATCCGTCAGCTTCGAGGTGCGGGCGGGGGAAGTGGTCGGCATCGCCGGGGTCTCCGGCAACGGCCAGTCCGAGCTGCTCAGCATGCTCGGCGGCATCCTCAAGCCCAGCAAGGGCGGCTTCACCATCGCCGGGGCGCAGCGCCACGAGGTGAGCCAGAGCCACCCGGCCGATCCGGAGCAGGTGCGCAACTTCGGCCTCGGCCACATCCCGGAAGACAGGCACAAGATGGGGCTCATCAACCGCTTCGAGGCGAAAGAGGCCTTCATCCTCGGTTATCACCGCCGTGCCCAGTACAACAAGGGCTGGCTGCAGGACAAGGAGGCAATCCGCCAGGATTGCCAGGCCAAGATGGACAAGTGGGACGTGCGCCCGCCGAGCCCGGAGCACAAGACCGCCAACTTCTCCGGCGGCAACCAGCAGAAGCTGGTGATCGCCCGAGAAGTGGAGCAGGACCCGGATGTGCTGCTGGTCGGCCAGCCGACCCGGGGCGTCGACATCGGCGCCATCGAGTACATCCACCAGCAGATCATCGCCATGCGCGACAAGGGCAAGGCGGTGCTGCTGGTGTCGGTGGAGCTGGACGAGATCATGAGCCTCTCCGACCGCATTCTGGTCATCGCCGATGGCCGCATCGTCGGCGAGCTGGACGGTGCCAGGGCGGATGAACGCACCATCGGCCTGATGATGGCGAACATAGTTCCTGACGACGTGGCGGCAAGCCAATCACAAGGAGCCACATCATGAAGGTCACAACCACTTGTAACGGATTCGGCCTGATGATGGTCAACACACCAGTCCCCGACGATATCAAGGAGGCCCATTCATGAGCCAAGCACGTGTTCCTGCCTGGATATCCGTGGGCGTGCTGCCCGCAGTCAATATCCTGCTGGCCTTCCTGGTGTCGGCCATCCTGTTCTATTACCTCGACATCAGCCCCATCGAGGCAGCCGAAATCATGTGGTACGGCGCCTTCGGTACCGGCGAGGGGATAGGCTTCACCCTCTATTACGCCACCGGTTTCATCTTCACCGGTCTGGCGGTGGCGGTGGCCTTCCACGCCGGCCTGTTCAACATCGGCGGTGAGGGGCAGGCCTATATCGGCGGCCTCGGGGTCGGTCTGGTCTGTCTGCTGCTCGGGGACGTGCTGCCGTTCGCCCTGCTGCTGCCGCTCGCCATCATCGCCGGCGGCCTGTTCGGCGCGGCCTGGGCCTTCATCCCGGCCTGGCTGCAAGCCAAGCGGGGCAGCCACATCGTCATCACCACCATCATGTTCAACTTCATCGCCGCCTCCCTGATGGCCTACCTCTTGGTCGACGTCTTCAAGCCGCCAGGATCCATGGCCACCGAGAGCAAGGTGTTCGCCGTGGCGAGCTGGCTGCCGAAGATGAGCGAGCTGCTGGCGGCGGTCGGCGTGACGGTGCCGAACAGCCCGCTCAATATCAGCTTCTTCTGGGCGCTGATCTGTGCGGCCCTGGTGTGGGTCTTCATCTGGCATACCCGCTGGGGCTACGAGATCCGCTCCGTGGGCGCAAGCCAGAGTGCCTCCGCCTATGCGGGCATCTCCTACCCCAAGGTGGTGATCCTGGCCATGGTGATCTCCGGCATGCTGGCGGGCTTCTTCGCCCTCAACGTGCTGCAGGGTGAGCTGCACCAGATCAAGCTCAACTTCGTGGAAGGCTTCGGCTTCACCGGCATCGCGGTAGCCCTGATGGGCCGCAACCACCCGGTCGGCGTCATCATCGCCAGCCTGCTGTTCGGCTTCCTCTATCAGGGTGGCGCCGAGCTCAGCTTCGAGTTCGGGGTGGACCGCAACATCGTCGTGGTGCTGCAGGGTCTGGTGATCCTGTTCTGTGGCGCCCTGGAGCACATGCTGCGCCCGCGCATCGAGCAGGCCTATCTGGCCTTTGCCAACCGTTCAGCCGCGCAAGTCAAAGGAGCCTGACCATGTTCGAAACGCTGATATTGATGCTGGATGCCACCATCCGTACCGCGCCTCCGCTCATCCTGGCGGCCATGGATGACGGGGATGTTTTGCGAGCCGAAGGGAGTCCAAGCCATGTTTGAAATGCTGATCCTGATGCTGGACGCGACCATACGTACCGCGCCGCCGCTCATTCTTGCCGCTATGGCCGGGATGTTTTGTGAACGCTCCGGGGTGGTCAACATCGCCCTGGAGGGCAAGCTGCTGGCCTCCGCCTTCGCCAGTGCGGCGGCCGCCGCCGTCACCGGTTCCGCCTGGATTGGGCTGGGGGTCGGGGTGGGGATCTCCATCCTGTTCGCCCTGCTGCACGGCTTCGCCACCATCACCCACCGGGGTGATCAGGTGGTGAGCGGCATGGCCATCAACATCCTGGCGGCCGGCCTCACCGTGACCCTGGGGCGCTACTGGTTCGATCAGGGGGGCCAGACCCCGGCGCTCTCCGGCGCGGCGCGCTTCGCCCCCATCGACCTGCCCTATGCCAAGGAGCTCTATGACGTGCCCGTCATCGGCCAGCTCTACAGCGAGCTCTTGAGCGGTCACTCCCTGCTGGAGTACGTGGCCTTCGCCGCCGTACCCCTGGCCTGGTGGGTGCTGTTCCGCACCCGCTTCGGCCTGCGGCTGCGGGCGGTGGGCGAAGCCCCGGCGGCGGTGGATACCGCCGGTATCTCCGTTGTGCGCATGCGTTACACCGCCCTCATCATCGGCGGCCTGCTGGCGGGGATAGGGGGCACCTATCTGGCGGTGGCCCAGACCGCCCAGTTCATCCCCAACATGAGCGCGGGCAAGGGCTTCATGGCGCTGGCGGCCCTGGTGTTCGGCAAGTGGCGCCCCTGGAACGCCATGGCGGCCTGTCTGCTGTTCGGCTTCCTCGACGCGGTCGCCATCCGGCTGCAAGGGGTCAGCATCGGCGATTTCCCGATCCCGGTGCAGGCCATCGAGGCGCTGCCCTATATCCTGACGGTCTTCCTGCTGGCCGGTTTCATCGGCAAGGCGGTGGCCCCCAAGGCCCTCGGCACCCCCTACGTCAAGGAGCGGGAATAGCCCCGCCCTTCATGCCATGCAAAAGGCCCGCACATGCGGGCCTTTTCTTTTTCGGGCGACGGCTCAACCGATGGGCCGAACCAGGGCGGGTTGGTGGGGATCACTGAGGCGCTCGGCCAGATAGTCCACCAGCAGCCGCACCTTGGGGGAGAGGTGGCGGTTGTGGGGATAGAGGGCCCATATCCCCTCCTCGGGGGCCCGCAACTCCGGCAGCAGCTCGATGAGCTCCCCCCGGGCCAGGTGGTCGCTCACGTAGTAGTCCGGCAGCTGGATGATGCCGATCCCCTTGATGGCCGCATCCAGCAGAGCGTGGCCGCTGTTGCACTGAAGCAGACCGCGTACCCGCACGCTATGGGGTTTACCGTTCAGGGTGAAGTGCCACTCGTCGCCGTTGCCCACCAGGCAGGTGTGACGGGCCAGCTCCGAGAGACTGTTGGGCATGCCGTGGCGGGCGGTGTAGGCGGGGGAGGCACACACATAGGGTACCCGCTGCGCCAGCTTGCGGGCTACCAGGGTCGAATCCTTGAGGTGGCCGAGGCGGATCGCCAGATCGAACCCCTCGTGCACCAGATCCAGCAACTGGTTGGTGAGGTTGAGGGTCACCTCCAGCTGGGGGAAGCGCACCATGAAGTCGTTCACCAGGGGGGCGATGCGGCTCTCGCCGTAGGAGACCGGGGCCGTGATGCGCAAGGAGCCCTGGGGCACCGCCTGATGGCGTCCCACCGCCAGCTCCGCCTCGTAGAGGTTGTCCAGCAACTGGCGGCAGTGGCGAAAATAGATCTCCCCGAGTTCGGTGAGACGCACCTGACGGGTGGTGCGCAGCAGCAGCTTGGCCTGCAGCCTGTCTTCGAGCTGCGCCACCTGGCGGCTCACCTGGGCCACCGACACCCCGAGCTTGCGCGCGGCCGGGGTAAAGCCCCCCTGCTCCGCCACGCTGACAAATTCACAGACCCCTTCCCAGCCGAACATTATTACCTGTGTGTAAAAGTGATTTGATATTTAGCGTTATTATCACCAAATCGGCGGGAAACTACACTGGATCTCCGAACTCATTTCCGTTCATCCAACCACTACGAGGACGTCATTCATGGCACAGGTTCAGAGCATCAAGTGTAAAGCCGCCATCGCCTGGGGACCGGGTCAGCCCCTCTCCATCGAAGAGGTCGAGGTCATGCCGCCCCAGGCCGGCGAGGTACGGGTGCGGATCGTCGCCACCGGCGTCTGCCACACCGATGCCTTCACCCTCTCCGGTGAAGATCCGGAAGGGGTCTTCCCCTGCATTCTGGGCCATGAAGGGGGCGGTATCGTCGAGTCCGTCGGCGAGGGCGTCACCAGCGTCAAGGTCGGCGATCACGTGATCCCGCTCTACACCCCCGAGTGCGGCGAGTGCAAGTTCTGCAAATCCGGCAAGACCAACCTGTGCCAGAAGATCCGCGCCACCCAGGGCAAGGGGCTGATGCCGGACGGCACCACCCGCTTCTCCAAGGACGGCCAGCCCATCTACCACTACATGGGCACCTCCACCTTCAGCGAATACACGGTACTGCCCGAAATCTCCATCGCCAAGGTGGATCCGGCCGCCCCCCTGGAAGAGGTCTGCCTGCTGGGCTGCGGCGTCACCACCGGCATCGGTGCCGTGATGAACACCGCCAAGGTGAAAGAGGGTGAGAGCGTCGCCATCTTCGGGCTGGGGGGCATCGGCCTCTCCGCCATCATAGGCGCGCGCCTGGCCAAGGCCGGCCGCATCATCGCCATCGACATCAACGAGAGCAAGTTCGAGCTGGCCCGCAAGCTGGGTGCCACCGACTGCATCAACCCGAACACGTTCGACAAGCCCATCCAGGAGGTGATCGTCGAGATGACCGACGGCGGCGTCGACTTCTCCTTCGAGTGCATCGGCAACGTCAAGGTGATGCGCGCAGCGCTGGAGTGCTGCCACAAGGGCTGGGGCGAGTCGGTCATCATTGGCGTGGCCGGCGCGGGCCAGGAGATCAGCACCCGTCCGTTCCAGCTGGTCACCGGCCGGGTGTGGCGCGGCAGCGCCTTCGGCGGCGTGCGCGGTCGCAGCGAGCTGCCGAGCTATGTGCAGCGCTACATGCAGGGTGAGTTCAAGCTGAACGACTTCATCACCCACACCATGCCCCTCGAGCAGATCAACGAGGCGTTCGATCTGATGCACGAAGGCAAGAGCATCCGCACCGTCATCCACTACTGATCCCATGAGCGCCCCGCCCATCGCATGGGCGGGGCAAGGAGTCCTTACATGAATCTGGACATCATCAGCAGCAACAAGAGCTTCGGCGGCTGGCACAAGCAGTATCGCCACCGCTCCAATGTGCTGGGGTGCGAGATGCGCTTCGCCATCTACCTGCCGCCCCAGGCCCTCACCGGCCAGAAAGTCCCGGTGCTCTACTGGCTCTCCGGTCTCACCTGCACCGACGAGAACTTCATGCAAAAAGCCGGGGCCCAGCGCATCGCCGCCGAGCTCGGCATCGCTCTGGTAGCGCCGGACACCAGCCCCCGCGGTGAAGGGGTGGCGGACGATCCCGGCTATGACCTCGGCATGGGGGCGGGTTTCTACGTCAACGCCACCCAGACCCCCTGGCGGGATCACTACCAGATGTACGATTACGTCACCCGGGAGCTACCCGAGCTCATCGAGACCCACTTCCCGGTCTCGACGAAGCGCGCCATCAGCGGCCACTCCATGGGAGGCCACGGCGCCCTCATCGCCGCCCTGCGCGAGCCGGGTCGCTACCGCTCGGTGTCGGCCTTCAGCCCCATCAGCCACCCGAGCCGCTGCCCCTGGGGCCAGAAGGCCCTCGGCGCCTACCTCGGCAACAATCCCCTGCTGTGGCAGGAGTGGGATGCCTGCCAACTGCTGCGCCACCACGACAGCCCGCCCCTGCCGACCCTGGTGGACGTGGGGCTGGACGACCCCTTCCTGGCGGAGCAGCTCGGCATCGACACCCTGGCCGAAGTGGCCGCCACCCGGGCGTGGCCCCTGACGCTCAACCGCCATGCCGGCTACGACCACAGCTATTACTTCGTGGCGAGCTTCATCGAGGCGCACCTGCGCTTTCACGCCAACCACCTGGGCGAACCGGCCTGAGGCTGACCCGCTTGTGGCCGCCCCGTCAGCGGGCGGCCATTCACCCGGAAACAGGAGACAAGGATGCCTCTCTTCACCACATTGCTGGCCATGCCGGACCAGTTCGAGCGACTGCTGGCACAGGTCCCCACCGACCGTCTGGACTGGGAACCCGCCAACTGGGCCGGGATCCCCTCCGAGCGTTTCAGTGCCAGGGGGCACCTCTGCCACCTGCTGGACATCGAGGTGCTGGGCTATCAGGTGCGGTTTCGTCGCACCCTGGCGGAGGGCCTGCCGGAGCTCGCCTCCCTCGATGGCTACCAGCTGGCGCTGGACCATGATTACCCCCGGCAGGATACCGCCGCGCAGCTCGACCGGTTTCGCACCGCCCGCCTGCAGACCGTCGAATCGCTGAAGAAGGTGCCGTCCGACGCCTGGCATCGCCGCGCCCGCTATGGCGGCTATGGGGAGGTGACCCTGGACGGTCTGGTGCGCCTGCTCGTCAGCCATGACCACCAGCACCTCGCCGGCATGCAGTGGCTGCTGATGCGCCTGAACGCCGATCTGGGCCTCGCACTCCCCCTCGAGTGAGGCGTCGTCCCACAGTGTCGCATCCTGCAAAAAAGGCCCCGAGGGGCCTTTTTCATTGTTGCGATGATGGGATCAGCTCCCCAACCGGCTCACCTGACCCGAACCCGCGATCTCGCTGGTCAGCGCTGGGCTGCCCCAGTAGTTGACCGCACCGGCACCGGCGATCTCTATCTTGAGCCGCGATCGGGCCCGCACCTCGACCTCGCCACTGCCGGCGATGCTCACCTCGACCTCCTCGCTGGTGAGCCCGGCCCCCTTGACGCCACCGGCGCCGGCGATGTTCAGCGTCATCACCCGGGCGGAGCCCTGCCCCAGATCCAGGTTGCCCAGCCCGGCGATGTTGCCCTCCAGCCGATCCAGCGTCAGCCCGCTGGCGACGATGTCCCCCGTGCCCGCCAGGGAGAGCACCAGATCATCCCCCTTGAAGTCGCGCAAGGCGCCGTTGCCAACTCCCGCCAGTGCCAACTCGTGCAGCGTCGGCAGGGTGATGGTGATCTCCAGCGGCTGGGTGGGGTCGAGCCGGTAGCCATCCTTGACTTCGATCTCCAGCTTCTCCCCCTTCTCGGTGAGCACCAGATAGGGCAGCAGGTTGGCCTCCCCCTTGACCCTGAGGGTATGGCTCTCTCCCGCCACCAGGTACAGGTTGGCGGGCACGCCCGCCAGCACCCGGGTCACCTCATGCCCAAGGGGATGCTGCTGCTCCACCACGGCCCCCTCCCCGCGCACCTTGACGTCATCCTGCCAGCTGCATCCGGTCAGTCCCAGGGCCAGCACCACTCCCAGCATCCATTTCATCCCGCTACTCCTCGTTTCCTCTTTGCCGCACGACGCGGCAGGTGAGTGGCAATCAGCAAACCCTGTGCCATATGGCTAACATCATGATTTATCTATCCATTTCAATATTTCGAGGCTCGAAGGGTCCATAACAAAGAGTCATTCAGACCACAATCTGGTCAATCTGACCACACCCGAAGGGGGGTGTTGACCCATTTTTTTGGTTGCCGCCCCGGTTCGTTGAGCCAATAGTGATACCTGGTGCGTATAGAGCACTCCATCGCTGCTTCACCCGCCAGAATCAACAAGGAGTCAGAGCGTGACCCAAGCCAGCCACTCATTCGTCCATCCGGGCCTGCCTGCCCCCACCCGCACCCCGCTGCTGACCGGCGACGATCCCGACCACAAGCGCCGCGAGCTGCTCGCCTACTTCTGCCAGACCTTCGATCTCTACGACTCGCTGTTCGACTGCCTGGCCGACGAGCGGGCCTGGTTCAACAAGGCGATCCCCCTGCGCCACCCGCTCATCTTCTACTACGGCCATACCGCCGCCTTCTTCGTCAACAAGCTGCTGGCGGCCCGTCTCATCGAGAGTCGGCTCGACCCCCGCATCGAGGCCCTGGTCGCCATCGGGGTGGACGAGATGAGCTGGGACGATCTGGACGAAACCCACTACGACTGGCCCACTGTGGCCGAGCTGCGTGACTATCGGGGCCGGGTGCGCGCCCTGGTGTGTGAGTTCATCGAGCGAATGCCGATCGAGCTGCCCATCCATTGGCAGAGCCCAGCCTGGGTCATCCTGATGGGCATAGAGCACGAGCGCATCCACCTCGAGACCTCCAGCGTGCTGATCCGCCAGCTGCCCCTGGCCTGGGTGCGCAGCCAGCCCCAATGGCCGGTCTGCCCCGAGGCGCGCCACGATCTCGCCGCCGTCCCCGTCAACACCCTGCTGCCGGTGGCCGGCGGCCAGGTGCGACTCGGCAAGCAGGATGCCACCTACGGCTGGGACAACGAATACGGCGAGCGCCACATCGAGCTGGCCCCCTTCCAGGCCAGCCGCATGCTGGTGAGCAACGCCGAATACCTGGCCTTCGTGCAGGCGGGCGGATATGAAGCGCCCGCCTGGTGGGACGACGAGGGCCGGGGCTGGCGCCAGTATGCCAACGCCCGCATGCCCACCTTCTGGGTCGGCGATCCCAATGAACCCGAGCAGTTGCAACTGCGGCTGATGACCGAGCAGGTCCCCATGCCCTGGGACTGGCCGGTGGAGGTGAACCAGCTGGAGGCCGCCGCCTTCTGCCGCTGGAAGGCGGATCAGACCGGCCTGCCCGTCCAGTTGCCAAGCGAGGGGGAGTGGATGCTGCTGCGGGAGCAACTGGCCGGCGATCAGCCGGACTGGATGGAGGCCCCCGGCAACATCAACCTGGCCCGCTTCGCCTCCTCCTGCCCGGTGGATGCCTGCCCCCAGGGCAGCTTCTTCGATCTGGTGGGCAACGTCTGGCAGTGGACCAGCACCGCCATCGACGGCTTCGAGGGGTTCAAGGTGCATCCCCTCTACGACGACTTCTCCACCCCCACCTTCGACGGCAAGCACACCCTCATCAAGGGCGGGAGCTGGATCAGCACCGGCAACGAGGCACTCAAATCCTCCCGCTACGCCTTCCGTCGCCACTTCTTCCAGCATGCGGGCTTCCGCTACCTGGTCTCACGCCATCAGGAGCCCGTCATCGTGAACCCTTATGAAACCGACACCCTGGTCGCCCAGTATCTCGACTTCCAGTACGGCCCGAGCCACTTCGGGGTCGCCAACTACGCCGAGGCTCTGGCCGGTCTTGCCAGCGAGCTCTGCGGCCGCCATGAGCGGGCGCTCGACATCGGCTGCGCCACCGGCCGGGCCAGCTTCGAACTGGCTCGCCGCTTCGCCCACGTGGACGGGGTGGACTACTCGGCCCGCTTCATCGACGTGGCCCTGACCCTGGCAAGACAGGACAGCTTCCGCTACGCGGTGCCGGTGGAAGGGGATCTGGTGGAATATTGCGAGGCGCGCCTCTCCCGCCACGAGCTCGGTCGCGAGCAGAGCGAGCGGGTCCACTTCAGCCAGGGGGATGCCTGCAACCTCAAGCCCAGGTACGGCGACTACGATCTGGTGCTCGCCTCCAACCTCATCGACCGGCTGCGAGAGCCCGCCCGCTTCCTGCGGGACATTGCTCCGCGCCTGCGCAGCGGCGGCCTGCTGGTGCTCACCAGCCCCTACACCTGGCTGACCGACTATACCCCCAAGGCCAACTGGCTCGGTGGCATCCGGGAAAACGGCGAGGCCCTCGGCACCTATCAGGCGCTGCAACGGCTGCTGGCGGAGGAGTTCGAGGAGCACATGCCCCCGAGGGACGTCCCCTTCGTCATCCGCGAGACCGCCCGCAAGTACCAGCACACGGTGGCCCAGCTCACCGTCTGGCGCAAACGCTGACGACGCGGCAAACGAAAGAGGGAGGCCCACTGGCCTCCCTCTTCTTTATCCGGACCGCTTACCCCTCCTGAACCTGGGGCACCGCCTCCTGCTCGCGGTAGCGGCGGGCCAGCACGGCGCACACCATCAGCTGGATCTGGTGGAAGATCATCAGCGGCAGCACCATGACACCGACGCTGGCGGCGGGGAACATGACGTTGGCCATGGGCACCCCGTTGGCCAGGCTCTTCTTGGAGCCGCAGAAGACGATGGTGATCTCGTCCGCCCTGTTGAAACCGAGGCGACGGCTGATCCAGACGTTCCACCCCAGCACCAGCGCCAGCAGCACGCAGCTCAGCAGCACGATACTGGCCAGATCGTACCAGCCGACCTGGTGCCAGATCCCCTGCACCACCGCCTCGCTGAAGGCCACATAGACCACCAGCAGGATGGAGCTCTGGTCCAGCTTGCCGATGAGTGGCCGGTGGCTGTCAACCCAGCGACCGATGAGGGGGCGTGACAGGTGGCCCACCACGAAGGGCAGCATCAGCTGCACCATGATGGCCTGAATGGAGTGCCAGGTATCGACCCCCTCCCCCTGCACATTGATCATCAGCCCCACCAGCACAGGCGAGAGGAAGATGCCGAGGATGCTGGAGGCCGAGGCGCTGCACACCGCCGCCGACACATTGCCCCCCGCCATGGAGGTGAAGGCGATGGCCGACTGCACGGTGGCGGGCAGGGCGCACAGATACAAGAAGCCGAGATAGATGGCCGGGCTCAGCCACTGGGGCACCAGGGGCGTGAGCAGCAGCCCCAGCAGCGGGAAGAGCAGGAAGGTGCTGGCCATCACCACCAGGTGCAGCCGCCAGTGGCCGAGGCCCGCCAGCAGGTTCTGGCGCGACAGCTTGGCACCATGCATGAAGAACAAGAGCGCCACCGCCAGCTTGGTCAGCAGACCGAACCAGACGGCCACCTGTCCCTCGCAGGGGAAGAAGGAGGCCAGGGCCACCACGGCAATCAGCACAGAGGTAAAAGGATCCAGACGCACGGGGAGTCTCCAGAGAAAGCGCATCCCGCACGGGATGGGGACGACAGGGCACGGGGAAGGCGTCATCAGACGGCGACCCCGGATACGAAGGGACAAGCTTACCCCGAACACCCTGTGGTGCAAAGTTGAGCGGCAGCCTCATTTGTTTCATTTTGTTAAACGATAAAGCACATTCTCACAGCAAAACTAAACGAGTTTGCCCCTCCGGCCCCGGATCCGGCCAACAAAAAACGGGCGACCCTGGTCGCCCGTCTCCTGTTTGCCACATGCCGGTCAGCGCTGGCTGGCCAGCTTGCCGCTGCCGCTTTTCTTCTCATTACCGCCGAGCTTGCGGGCTTGGCGCTTCTCGAAGCGGGAGATCCACCAGTAGGCCAGCGCCGAGAAGACCGCGGTCATAAAGACGTTGATGAAGAAGGCGCGCACCAGATCCACTCCGGCCGGGAAGGCGGAGGCGCTCATGCTCACCACGAAGATGGCGATCAGCACCGACACCACGCCCATCCCGAAGGTGCGCGACCCCATGCGGAAGTCGCGGGGGGTGTCGTCATGTTTCCAGCGGAACACGAAGTAGGCCACCATGATGAAGATCGGCGGCAACATGGCAGTCCCGGCGGTGAGGTTGATGGCGGTGTTCATCATCTGCTGCACCGACTCGGAGCCGAAGCCGTTGACCACCAGCATCGCGAACACGAAGACAAACTGCCACCAGGCGGCACGCACCGGCACCCCGTGCTCGTTGAGCTGGGTGGTCTTCTCGCCGTAAACCCCCTGCGGGATCTCGGAGAAGTGGATCTTCACCGGTGCCGAGGTCCACATCATCATGGAGCCGAACATGGCGATGAACAGCACCACGCCGACGAAGCGGCCCACCAGCGCTTCGGAGAGCCCGAAATACTGCGCCATACCGGTGAAGATCTCCACCATGCCGCCGGCATAGGTGAGGCTCTCGCGCGGTACGAACACGTTCACCAGCAGGGAACCGACCGCATACATGGCACCGATGACGATACCCGCGCTGATGATCACCTTGATGAAGGACTTCTGGCCCCCCTTCACATCATTGAGGTAGGCCGCCGCCGTCTCGGCACCGCCCGCCGCCTGGAAGATCCAGCACATGATGCCCAGCGTCGCCCAGTTGACGGTAGGGGTCATCGCCTCCAGCGTGATGGGCTGGGCCGGTACATGATCGCCACTCAGAGCCATCAGGGCGCCCAGCACATAGATGGCGAACAGGGCAAAGACGCCGTAGGCCACTATTTCGGCAATCTTGCCGAGCCAGCTCGCCCCCTTGGTGGAGATGTGGGTCGCCGCCGCAAACAGCACGATGGAAATGACCGAGGTGACCATGGGCGAGAAGCTGTACTCATAGCCCAGCATGGCGTAGGAGGCGTAGGCGATGACGTTGGGCAGCAGGGAAACGAACCAGAACAGGTTCACGAACCAGTAGAGAAACGAGCCCAGATAGGCCATCCGGGTGCCGAGCGGTTTTTTCAGCCAGTCGTACATCCCCGACTCGGAGTTTTTATTGGCCGAGACGAACTCGGCGATGATGAAGACGAACGGGATGAAGTAGACGAGGGTCGCCAGCAGGAAGATGGGGGCGGAACTGAGCCCCAGCTCGATGTTGTTGTTGACGATGTTACGCACGTTGAACACGGCGGCAAAGGTCATCGACAACAGGGCAAACTTGCCTATGGTGCCGCGTACGGATTCAGACATGGTGTCCTCCAGTGGACTCGCGCTCCCTGCGGGTAACGCTGTGACTCTGTGATGTGTTTGGCAAGGGTCTGTCGACCCTGCCCTTTACTCTCTTGTTATGATCGGGCCGCGTGGACGGCCTTCTTGGTGAACCGGTGCAATCTCACCGCACCGGCTCGCAATACCATTCAGACGATCGGGGTGCCCGGCGCCATCGGCACCCGCGGCTGCAACAGCACGCTCTGGCTCTCGTCCGGGGTCTCGGCGCAGAGCAACATGCACTCGGAACGCTCACCGCGCATCCTGGTGGGCTTGAGGTTGGTCAGTACCACCACCTGGCTGCCCATCAGCTCCTCTTCGCTGTAGTAAGGCACCAGACTGGTGACGGTCTGCAGCGGCCGCTCGCCACCCACGTCGATCTGGACGATGTAGAGTTTGTCGGCACCGGGGTGACGCACCACCTCCAGCACCTTGCCCACCTTCATCTCGACCCGCTTGAATTCGGCAAACTCGATCGTCTCGCTCATGCACTTTTCCTTTTCTGGTTCAACGGTTTGCGGGTGGCCAACGGCCACCCGGTTTGATGGGGTCATGACGGCTGGATGACGACCTGCGCCGCTGGCTCGGCCTCTTTCGCGCGCGCTTCGGCGCTGAGGGAGGCCTCGTATCGGTTGTATTTCCACCAGGCGAAGCCGAGGAAGATCACGATCCCGCCGACGTTGTAGAAGACGATGGTCATGATGTCGGCGCCGGTCGGGAAGGTGGAGGCGAGGAAGCCCACCGAGAAGAGGACGATCAGCACCGAGACCACGGCGATGCCGGTGGTGCGCGAACCCATCCTGAAATCCCGCGGCAGGTGATCGAGCTTCAGACGCAGATTGAGGTAGGCCAGCATGATGAACAGCGGCGGCAGCATGGAAGCGGCGGCGGTCATGTTGATGACGGTGTTCATCAGATCCTGCGCTGTGTTGGAGCCCAGAGTCGGGATCACCATCAGCGGCAGCACGATGAGGTACTGGATCCAGGCTGCACGGGCGGGCACGCCGTTCTCGTTCAGCTCGACCGTCTTCTTGCCGAAGATGCCGGCCGGGATCTCGGAGAAGAAGATCTTCACCGGGGTCGCCGTCCACATCAGCAGGGAGCCGAACATGGCGGTGAAGGAGACCAGCCCGACGAAGCGGTTCATCAGGATCTCCGGCAGGCCGAAGTAGGCTGCCAGCCCCTCGAACACCTGCACCGAGCCGCCGGTGTATTTCAGGGTGTCGCTGTGGACGAACACGTTGATCAACAGCGATGCAATGGAGTAGAGCACGCCGATAAAGATCCCGGCGACGATGATCACCTTCACGAAGGACTTGGAGCCCCCCTTCACATCATTGACGTAGACCGCCACCGACTCGGCGCCACCGGCTGCCATAAAGATCCAGGTGGTGATGCCGAGGAAGGCCCAGCTGAAATCGGGGACCATGGCCTCTACCGTGATGGGGTCAGCCGGTTGCACGCCGCCCACCAGTGCCGCACCTGCCAGCAGAATGTAGGAGAGGGTCAGCAGCAGCATCAGGGACGAGGTCACCGAGGTGATGGGGCCGAGCATCTTGGCGCCGTTGGTGGAGACATAGGTGGCAAAGGCGAACAGCACCATGCTCAAGGCCGTGGTCGCCACCGGGGTGAGAATGTACTCGTAGCCGAGGAAGGCATAGGAGGCGTAAGCGATAACCCGCGGCAGCAGCGAGGTGAAGAAGAAGAGGTTCACGAACCAGTAGGTGTAGGCCGAGATAAAGGCCCAGCGACCGCCGAGGGAGCTCTTCACCCAGGCATAGACGCCCGCTTCGGAGTTCTTATTCAGTGACACAAATTCCGCAATGATCAGGCAAAACGGAATGAAGTAGAAAATGGTGGCCAGAAAGAACATCGGGGCCGAGGCCAGACCGATCTCGATGTTGTTGTTGATGACGTTGTTGAAGCTGAATACCGCCGCGAAGGTGAGCGACAGCAGACCAAACTTGCCTATCGTATTGCGTTTGGAATCAGACATGGTGCATCTCCAGACCTGTAGTTATCTCAGCGAAAGGGCGGGGCGTGATGTGTAGGGCGAGCCCCGCCCTTCCGGCTTTTGTCAGTGCAGAACCGGCGGCTTGTTATTTGTTTTTGAAGTAGCCGCCTTCGACGGTGACCTTGATGATCACCTTGCGCACCGGCCCGTCGCCGACGAATCGGTAGGCCTCGTCGTTCTCGAAGATCACCACCTGCCCATTACCCACCTGCTGGCGCTCACGCACCTCGCCAGCCAGCCACTCGCGGTCGGTGGTGTCGTCATAGGCCTGCTCGACCACCAGCTCGCTCTTGGCTGCCCACTCCACCGTCTCTTCCCCTTCCAGGTAGTAGTGAACGTCGAAGTAGCGGCGCTGCCCCTCGAACAGTGAGGTGGCCGGGCTGGCCCCCTCCTGCAAGCGGTAGGTGAGGGAGTCACCGATGGAGTGGCAGATACCTGGCTTGAGGTTCGGCAGGTTGTTGATGGCCTCCACGCAGCGGCCCCACTTCTTGCCCTCCCGGTAGATGTTTTTGAACAGGGTCAGGTTGTCCAGGGTGATCATGCGAGGTTCCTCCCGCCGTTGATGGTGAGATCGAGCCCGGCCAGCGCAGCCGGATTGAGGTTGCCACGGGCGATGGGCAGCAGGGTCAGGCCGAAGCTGAACGGCTCGAAGCGCACCCGCCAGGAGTCCAGCACCTCGGAGCCCCAGGAGTTGGAACCCAGCCCCAGCACCTTGTGATCCAGATTGAGGGTGAGATAACCGCTCGGTTCCAGCTCGTTGATGTGCTGCGCCGCGTGGATATGCTCCCAGCTGTAGGGCCAGACGCTCAGGTTGATGGGGGCATCGGGTCGCACGTAGAGACCGGCACCGTGACGATTGGTCAGGGTCGCCCAGCGCACCTGCTGGCGGTTGCCGTTGTCCTGCGGGAAGGGGTAGTGCTCCCACATCTCGCTGACTGTGCTCTGGAAGCTGTCGATCCAGTTGCTCTGGCGGCTGTCCTGATAGTTTTCGCCCGGCCCCATGCCGTAGTAGTGCACCCGGTCGAGATCCTGACGAATGCCCAGCTCGAAGCCGATCTTGGGGATGATGTCGTCATAACCGCCGTAGGGCTGGCCGGAGAGTGCCACGTGCAGCTGGCCGTTCGGGCTCAGGGTGTAGACGTAGCGGCAGCGCATGCCGAAGTCGAACACCGGCGGCGCGATCAGGCTCTCCACCGTCACCTCGACCGCCTCGCCCAGCTGACGCCAGCTTAAGGTGCGGAAGTGCTCCTGCATGATCTGCAGGTGGTTCGGGTGCCACAGGCTCTCGTACTCCTGCTTGTGGTTGTCGATCATCGGCTTGAAGAAGGTGAGGCGTGGGGCTCGCTCGATGAGTTCGATACCATCCTGCTGCCAGCTCACCAGCTTGCCATCGAGGCGCGAGAAGCGCAGGGCAAAGCCGCTGCCGCTCAGGGTCAGCGCGAGGCGCTCATCGGCAATCTGCAACGGGGTGGCATTGGGATTGGCAAAGGGCTGCAGCTGGCGAGTCGATGCCTTCAGCTGGAACTGGTACTGGCCCAGTTCGTGCTCCGCCGCGCTGTAGCGGGTAGCGGTGGCCTTGATGACCCGCAGCTGGACGAAGGTTTCTCGCCCATCGAGGGATGGCAGTTCGAGTTGCAACTCGGTGATGGCACCGGGGGCCACCCCTTCCAGCCGGAGCTGCTGGCTGGCCAGCAGTTCGCCCTCGGCCTTCACCTCGACCAGCAGGCGGATATCGTCGAGAGTGGAGAACCAGTAGCGGTTTTCCACCGCCAGCTTGCCGCTCGCCAGATCTACTGCCCGCACCTTGACCGGGCAGATCACCTGCTTGTATTCACGCAGGCCCGGCCCCGGGGTCTGATCCGGGTAGATGAGGCCATCCATGCAGAAGTTGTAGTTATTGGGGTAGTCGCCATAGTCGCCGCCGTACTTGTAGACGGGGCGGCCCTGCTCGTCCTGATCCAGAATGCCGTGATCGCACCACTCCCAGATGTAGTGGCCCTGAATGTGGGGATGGCGGTCGAACACCTGCTGGTATTCGCTCAGGCCACCCGGGCCGTTGCCCATGGCGTGGGCGTATTCGCAGAGGATACGCGGCTTGGCCATCGGGAACTCGCCGAAGCAGTTCATCTGGGAGACGCGGGAATACATGGTGCTCACCACATCCACCACCTCGGCATCGCGATCCTCTTCGTAGTGCACCAGCCGGGTCGGGTCGATCCCCTTGCAGCGCTGGTACATGGCCCTGATATTGCAGCCGTAGCCGGACTCGTTGCCGAGCGACCAGATGATGATGGAGGGGTGGTTCTTCTGGGCGTGCACGTGGCGCTCGATCCTGTCCACGAACACCGGCTCCCAGAAGGGGTCATCGGTGATGCGGCTGAGATCGCCGACGTTGGCAAAGCCGTGGGTCTCCACGTCGGTCTCCGCCATCACGAACAGACCGTACTGGTCGCACAGCTCGTAGAAGCGCGGGTCATTCGGGTAGTGGGCGGTGCGCACCGAGTTGAGGTTGTGCTGCTTCATCAGCACGATATCGCGTTCAACACGGTCCATGCCGACCGCGCGGCTCTTGAGGTGGTCGTTGTCGTGGCGGTTCACCCCGTGCAGCTTGAGGTAGTGGCCGTTGACATGGAAGAGGCCATCCTTGACGGTGATTTCACGCACCCCGACCCGCTGCGGGATCACCTCCAGCAGCTCGCCCTGAGCGTTGTAGAGGGAGAGTTGCAGCTGATAGAGGTAAGGGTCTTCGGCGCTCCACAGATGGGGGTTGGCCAGATCCAGCGTGAAGCGGCAGTCGAGCTTGCCGTCGATGGCGAGATGGTCGAGGGAGCCGCTGGCGATCTCGCTGCCCTGATCCAGCAGCGACCAGACCAGACGGTGATCCTTGGCCGACTCGCCCAAGTTTTCGAGCTGGATGTCGCAGCTCAGGGTGGCGCTCTGGTTGTCGTCAGCCAGCGCGGTCTGGATGAAGAAGTCCTGCACATGGACCGCCGGTTTGCCCACCAGGTAGACGTCGCGGAAGATACCCGCCATCCACCACATGTCCTGATCTTCGATGTAGGTGGAGTCCGCCCACTGCATCACCCGCACCGAGAGCAGGTTTTCGCCAACCTTGGCGTAGGCGCTGATATCGAACTCGGCGGTAAGGCGGCTCCCCTTGCTGAAGCCGACGTAGTGGCCGTTCACATAGACCTCGAAGTAGGTCTCCACCCCGTCAAACTTGATGATCACCTGCTCGCCGTCCCAGGCCGGGCTCAGCGTGAAGCTGCGCTGATAGGCGCCGGTGGGGTTGTTGGTCGGCACGAAGGGCACGTCGATGGGGAAGGGAAAGCCTTCGTCGGTGTACTGCAGCTGACCATGTCCTTCCATCTGCCACATGTTGGGCACGGTGATCTGGCCCCATTCGTTCATGGGGCTGTGATAGAAGGCCTCCGGCACCTGCAGGGGGTGGTCGAAGTAGTAGAACTGCCACTGGCCGCCAAGGCTCAGAAAACGGCGGCTCAGCTCGCGCTGCATGGTGGCCGCCAGCGCGTGGTCGGCATAAGAGAAGAAGTAGGCGCGCGGGGCCAGCCTGTTTTCACCAACGAATTGGACGTTTTCCCAGTTATTCACATGTCCTCCCGGAACAAGGCAACGTTAACTGGGTAAACTCTAGATAAACATTTACTAAATATCAGCTTTGAATTGGTAAAGTTTTAACCTGATCACAATGAACAGATGGTTTTGTGAGCGAGATCAGAAGCGGGAGATAAAGGAAGGCAAGATATGGAGGAGTGGCATGGATGTTGATAAGAGTTGGCTGACTATCAACAAAATCAATTATAAAACAATATGATATGAAGTTACTGGATGATATGGGAAAGAGGTTTGCTTGGGAGAGGTGTCGCACCACCGCAAGATGGTGCGACTAAAAAGCAAAGTGTTTTACTAAAATTAGCGGGTAGTGCCACGCAGGGTCAGCTTGCTCGGTACCAACACCCGGAGTGGAATATCACGCTCGTCTCGCAGCCGCTCAACCAGCAGATTGACCCCCTGGGAGCCCATCAACTCGGAGTGGATCCGCACCGTGGAGAGCGGCGGGAAGGTGAACTTGGCGGTCGGGATATCGTTGACGCTGATAAGCTCGATCTGCTGGGGAATCGCCAGTCCCTTCTCGTGGATGGCACGCAGCACGCCGATGGCGATGGAGTCGGAGGCGACGAACAGCGCCTTGGGCCAATCCCCTGCCAGCATCTCCTTCGCCAGCTTGTAGCCGGAGGCACTGGAGAAGTCTCCGCGATAGAGGTCGCTCTCCTGCACCACGCCAAGCCGCTGGCCATAATCGCGAAAGGCGAGTTCCCGCAGATCCGGGCCATCATCCTGGCCACCGATATAGCCGATGCGCTGATGGCCCTCGGCGATGAAGAAGTCCACTACCTGCTGGCTGATGAGTGCCAGATCCACATCAATCGAGTCAAAATCGCCCTGAGAGCGGCAATCCACGAACACCAGCTGGGCAGACAAGCCGCGCAGCACGGCCAGCCGTTCTTCCGGCAGATGGCCGATGACTAGGATGCCATCGACGGCAGAGAGCTCACGCCCCTCGGCACCGTTGTAGCAGTGGGCCAGCTCGATGTTGAGGCGGGTGCACTGGGTCTCGATGCCGTAGCGGATGGCGAGGTAATAGGGATCGTTGACCTCGGTGCTCTGGGGATAGGCGTAGACAGCCAGGAGCTGCAGCTTGCTCTTGTGCACCCCTTTGCGGGCGCTGCTGGTCTTGTACTCCAGCCGCTCGGCAATCTCGAAGATCTTCTGCCTGGTCTCGTCCTTGACGCTCAGGCTGGGATCCTCGTTCAGCACACGGGATACGGTAGCAAGCGATACCCCCGCCTCCTGTGCAATTTCCTTCAACGTAGCCATCAATACCTCGCAGGCAGCATCACGTGTTCATCGGGCAACGGCTAAAGAGTAACGAGCAATCCCTTGATAGCCCAGCATTTTTACTGAAATAGAAGCAGGGAATTGCGGCGGGAGGACAGAAATGCAAAAAGGCCTCCCGTATGGGAGGCCTCTTCTGAATAGGTGCCTGACAGTGTCCTACTCTCGCATGGCGAATGCCACACTACCATCGGCGCTACCGCGTTTCACTTCTGAGTTCGGCATGGGATCAGGTGGTTCCACGGCGCTATTGCCGTCAGGCAAAAGCTGTACTGCTTGAAAATGGTGCTGATACCCAGAATCGAACTGGGGACCTCATCCTTACCAAGGATGCGCTCTACCGACTGAGCCATATCAGCACACTAACCGGTAAAGACCACGCTCAATGCGTAATCTAAAATTGGGTGCCTGGCAGTGTCCTACTCTCGCATGGCGAATGCCACACTACCATCGGCGCTACAGCGTTTCACTTCTGAGTTCGGCATGGGGTCAG
>NZ_JBFODF010000037.1:0-36469 GCF_040908165.1 Aeromonas sp. R6-1 | reverse complement strand
TATGCCAGTTTCAGCCAAGCGCGGGGCATAACACATCAGGTGGTGTACAACCGTCGAGGTGAGCGAGTCATTGGGGCATACCACATCCAGCATGTAAACGGATATCACCGTCGGTTGAAAGAGTGGATGGAGCGGTTCCATGGGGTAGCGACCCACTATCTGAGAAATTATCTGGGTTGGCGAAGGATGTTGGAGCGCTACGGGCGGGAAGTGAATGTACCACGTTGCTTGCATGAGGCGCTGGGGCGCCCCATGCAACACGTAATTGGGACATAGCCCTTTTTATGGTTTGGCTTATGGCTTGGCACAGTCTGGCGGCTCAAGGAGACAGCGGCTCGCGATGATACTCATCGGCCCCGCACTCGGGGCAGGTGCCAAGCTGCTCCGGGTGCAGCACGGTATGGCGCCACTCGCAGTGATCGCACACCAATACTCCGAGCCCCACCCAGTCGCCGGCCCGGTAGACCCCCTTGTGCTCCAGCTCGTCCGCCAACTCCTGCCACTCCACCTGGGTGCGGTCGGTCACGTCTGCCAACCAGGACCAGGCGGTGTCTTTGAGCGCCAGCATGAAGGCAGACTCCTCCACCTGATCATCCTTGCGCCCTTCGTCATAGTTGCCCAGATCCCGCTTCACATACTCGGCGATCAGCGCCAGCTCGTCCTGGGTCAGATCCCCGGCCGCCTCCAGATAGGCCTGCACCTTGGCGATCATCCGGTTGAGGCGCTCTCCCTGAAACGCTTCCGTCTCTTCCCACTGCTTCTTGAGCTGGGCGATAAAGGCTTCATACCCTTGTCGACGTTTGTCCATGGCCATCACTCCTCTGCTGAATCCCGATCGAGCCAGACCCTGACCTCGGGCTCGGCGGATACGGGCGGCGGTTGCCATTCTCACTTCGTTGCGACTCTCGCGGCTCTGCAAATCCTCGCGGGTACCGGACCTGGCCCGAGACCGGGCGGATGCTGGCGGTTGTTGCCGCCGCAGGATATGGGTATTCTATCGGGATTTCCCAGCCGTTTTATCTATTCATTTCACAGATCCGGATGTCACCAATGCAAGAGCAATACGTTCCCCAATCCATAGAACCAGCAGTGCAGAAGCACTGGGATGCCAAGAAAACCTTCAAGGCGGTGGAGAAAGTAGACAAGGAAAAGTTCTACTGCCTCTCCATGTTCCCCTATCCGTCTGGTCGTCTACACATGGGGCACGTTCGCAACTACACCATAGGTGATGTGATCTCCCGTTATCAACGGCTCAATGGCAAGAACGTGCTGCAACCCATCGGTTGGGACGCCTTCGGCCTGCCGGCAGAAAACGCCGCCATCAAGAACAACACGGCGCCGGCCCCCTGGACCTACGAAAACATCGAATACATGAAGAACCAGCTGAAGATGCTGGGTCTGGGCTATGACTGGGATCGGGAGCTGGCCACCTGCAAGCCGGACTACTATCGCTGGGAGCAGTGGTTCTTCACCAAGCTCTACGAGAAGGGTTTGGTCTACAAGAAGACCTCCTCCGTCAACTGGTGCCCGAACGACATGACGGTGCTGGCCAACGAGCAGGTAGTGGACAACTGCTGCTGGCGCTGTGACACCCCAGTGGAACAAAAAGAGATCCCTCAGTGGTTCATCAAGATCACCGACTACGCCGAAGAGCTGCTGAACGATATCGACAATCTGGAAGGCTGGCCGGAGATGGTCAAGACCATGCAGCGCAACTGGATTGGCCGCTCCGAAGGGGTCAACATCAGCTTCAATATCGACGGTCAGGCCGAGCACCTCGAGGTCTACACCACCCGTCCGGACACCTTCATGGGTGTGACCTATGTGGGCATCGCCGCCGGTCACCCGCTGGCGCTGCAAGCAGCCCAGAACAATCCGGAGCTGGCCGCCTTCATCGAAGAGTGCAAGAACACCAAGGTAGCCGAAGCTGAACTGGCCACCATGGAGAAGAAGGGCATGGCAACCGGCCTCTACGCCATTCACCCGCTGGATGGCCGCAAGGTGCCCGTCTGGGTCGCCAACTTCGTGCTGATGAACTACGGCACCGGCGCCGTGATGGCGGTACCGGGTCACGACCTGCGTGACCACGAATTCGCCACCAAGTACGGCCTCGAGATCAAGCCTGTCATCAAGCCGGTTGATGGTGACGTCGACGTGAGCGAAGCGGCTTATACCGAGAAGGGCGTGCTGTTCAACTCCGGCGAGTTCGACGGCCTCGACTTCCAGGGTGCCTTCGATGCCATCGCCAACAAGCTGGAAGGGCTCGGCAAGGGCAAGCGCACCGTCAACTACCGTCTGCGCGACTGGGGGGTTTCCCGTCAGCGCTACTGGGGCGCCCCCATCCCGATGCTGACCCTGGCGGATGGTACCGTGGTGCCGACCCCGGAAGATCAACTGCCGGTACTGCTGCCGGAAGACGTGGTGATGGATGGCATCCAGAGCCCGATCAAGGCCGACGCAGAGTGGGCCAAGACCACCTACAACGGCCAGGAAGCGTTCCGCGAGACCGATACCTTCGACACCTTCATGGAGTCCTCCTGGTACTACGCCCGCTACTGCTCCCCGGACTACGACAAGGGCATGCTGGATCCGGCGGCTGCCAACCACTGGCTGCCGGTGGATCAATACATCGGCGGCATTGAGCACGCCTGTATGCACCTGCTCTACGCCCGCTTCTTCCACAAGCTGCTGCGTGATGCGGGCCTGGTGAACAGCGACGAGCCGTTCAAGCGCCTGCTCTGCCAGGGCATGGTGCTGGCTGACGCCTTCTACTACAAGGATGAGAAGGGCGGCAACGTCTGGGTCAGCCCCCTCGACGTCAAGGTGGAACGTGACGACAAGGGCCGCATCACCAAGGCGGTCGACCTCGAAGGCCGTGAAGTGATCCACTCCGGCATGACCAAGATGTCCAAGTCCAAGAACAACGGCATCGACCCGCAACTGATGGTGGAGCGTTACGGCGCCGATACCGTCCGTCTGTTCATGATGTTCGCCTCTCCGGCCGAGATGACCCTGGAGTGGTCCGACTCCGGCGTAGAGGGTGCCCAGCGCTTCCTGCGTCGCCTGTGGCGCATCACCTTCGAGCACGTATCCGGTGGCGCCGTTGCCGCACTGGACGTCGCCGCCCTCACCAGCGACCAGAAAGCCGTGCGCCGCGAGCTGCACAAGACCATCGCCAAGGTGAGCGACGACGTGGGTCGCCGTCAGACCTTCAACACCGCCATCGCTGCCATCATGGAGCTGATGAACAACCTGGCCAAACTGGGCAGCGACGCTCAGGATCGCGCCCTGATGCAGGAAGCGCTGGAAGCGGTCGTGGTCATGCTCTACCCCATCACCCCGCACATCGGCTTCGAGCTGTGGAAAATGCTGGGCAAGGAAGGGGACATCGATGTCGCGGCCTGGCCGGTGGCTGACGAAGCGGCCATGGTCGAGACCGAGAAGCTGGTGGTGGTGCAGATCAACGGCAAGATGCGCGGCAAGCTGACCGTGCCGGCCGAGATAAGCCAGGCCGACGTCGAGAAGCTGGCCATGGCCGATGCGTCCGTACAGAAGTTCACCGACGGTCTGACCGTGCGCAAGGTCGTGTACGTTCCGGGCAAGCTGCTCAACATCGTGGCCAACTGATGACGCCTCCCCTGGCGGCGGCCGACGGTCTGGCCGCCAGGGGCTGACGACACACGGATGATGACGGCGGGCCCTGCGCCCGCCGCTCTTCCCTTCATGCAAAGAGGATTTTTTATGGGCACCATCTTCACGCGCTGGATGGCCATCGTGCTGGCAGGACTGTTGCTGCAGGCCTGCGGTTTTCAGATGCGGGGCACCGCCATTCCCCCCGAACTGATGACCATGAAAGTGGTCGGTGACAACAAGAGCGACTTCTACCGACTGGTCACCACCCGTCTCAAGGCCGCTGGCGTGCAGCTCGCCGACAAGGAGGGCATCCCGGTGCTGACCCTGGCCGGGGTACGTAGCCGCAGCCAGGTCGCCTCGGTCGACTCCATCGGCCAGGACCGCGAATACCTGCTCAGTTACAGCACCCAGTTCACCGTGGTCATGCCGGGCAAACCGACCCAGGTCTTCCCCATCACCTTCAACCGCAGCTTCCTGAACAAGCCGGATGCGGCACTCGCCTCCTCCCGCGAGCAGGAGCAGCTGGGCAAGGAGATGCAGGAGCAGGCCGCCAACCTGGTTATTCGCCAGCTCAGTCAGGTCAAGTTCTGATGGGCGTATCTTGATGAGAGGGTGTTGATGAGAGTCTATCCCGAGCAGTTTGCGGATCATCTCAAGGCAGGGCTCAAGCCCTGCTATCTCATTTTCGGGGACGAGCCCCTGTTCAAGAATGAGCAAGCCATCGACCGTGCATCCTTCCCCCTCAACCAGGCCAGGTTCTGATGCGGATTTACCCTGAACAACTCGCGGACCATCTCAAGGCAGGGCTCAAGCCCTGCTATCTCATTTTTGGGGACGAGCCCCTGCTCAAACTGGAAGCTGTCGACGCCGTGCGTCAGGTGGCACGCAAACAGGGCTTCGATGAGCGCCACAGCTTCGTGGTGGAACAGGGGCTGGACTGGAACCAGGTCTACGATGCCTGCCAGGCCATGAGCCTGTTCTCGGCCCGCCAGATCATCGAGCTGGAGCTGCCCGCCAAGATCGACAAGGATCTCGCCGCCCGCATCAGCGATATTGGCAAGCAACTCCACCCCGACCTGCTGCTGGTGCTCTCGGGCCCCCGCCTCAACCAGACCCAGATGAAGGCGGCCTGGTTCGACAAGCTGAGCCAGAGCGGCACCTATGTGCCGGTCAACCACCCCGAGCCCCGCTTCTTCCCGCGCTGGATGAGCGCCCGCTTTCAGCGCTTCGGCCTCAAGGCACTGCCGGATGCGGTCAACTTCATGTGCCACGCCTACGAGGGCAACCTGCTGGCCGCGAGCCAGGAGATCGAGAAGCTGACCCTGCTCTCCCCGCCCCAGCCCATCAGCGTCGCCTATCTGCAGGAGACCATCATCCGCCACGCCCACTTCACCCCCTTCCAGCTCGTCGATACCCTGCTGGAAGGAAAGGTGAACCGGGCCCAGCGCATCCTGCTGGCCCTGCGCGCCGAAGGTACCGAACCCGGCATGCTGGCCTGGACCCTGTGCCGCGAACTGGAGCAGCTCACCGAGCTGGCGCTGGCCGCCCGCGCCGGACAGCCCCTGGTGGAACATTTCAGCCGCCTGCGCATCTGGCAGAGCCGTCAGCAGCTCATCCAGCAGGCGCTGACCCGGCTTCCCTTCCCCAAGATCCGGCAACTCTGGCAACTGATGGCCCAGCTGGACCATGCCCAGCGCCATTTCGACACCGAGCAGGCCTGGCTGATGCTGCAAACCATCGCCCTCGGCTTTCGTGACGGTACCCCGCTCCCCCTGCTGGAGACGGAATCATGCTGACACCGCCCATCGGGATCCTCGGCGGCACCTTCGATCCCATTCACATCGGCCACCTGAGGCCCGCCATCGAGGCACGGGACGCCCTGGGTCTGGCCGAGGTGCGCCTGCTCCCGAACCATATCCCGCCCCACCGGGCCAATCCGCTCTGCTCCAGCGAGCAGCGGCTCGCCATGGTCCGGCTCGCTGCGGCGGACAACCCGGGATTCGTGGTGGATGAGCGGGAGCTCAGGCGCGACACCCCCTCCTGGACCATCGACACCCTTGTCGAGTTGAGGAGCGAGCTGCCGGACACCCCGCTCTGCTTTTTGATGGGGATGGATTCCCTGCTCGGCCTGCCGGGCTGGCACCGCTGGCAGGAGCTGCTCGATTACGCCCACCTGGTGGTGAGCTGCCGCCCAGGCTGGCAACCGGATTATCCCGTCCAGGTGGCCGCGCTGCTGGCCCGCCACCAGACCCGGGACATTCAGGATCTCCATGGCCAGCGCCACGGTCATGTCTGGCTTTGTGACAACCTGCCCGTCGAGCTGTCGGCCACACGCCTGCGTGCCCTGCTCGCGGCAGGCCAGGATCCCAAATACCTGCTGCCCAACCCGGTCGCCGACTATATCCGGCGCCACGGGCTCTACCGCTCATCGGCAACGCAGTAAACGGCGCCACGCAGGCGGATCAGCCGACACGTCCGGGCGCACCGGGCCCGGCCCTGACTATTGCCAAGCCGGGTTGCACACTATAGTGATCGTCAAGGGGCCCCTCCCCCACGGGACGGCTCCCCGGGCAATGCTCCCTTTGCCAGGCTGGGAAACGGGAGTGACCATGATATAATCCGCCGCCCTCTGGCGCCGGAAGATAGGAGAAGACATTGCAAGGCCAAGAATTGCTCGCCTTTATCGTCGACAAGATCGATGACATGAAAGGCCGCGACATCATCACCCTCGATGTGCGCGGCAAATCCAGTATCACGGACACCATGATCATCTGCTCCGGCAACTCCAATCGTCACGTCAGTGCCATCGCCCACAACCTCGCCAGCGAGGCCCGTCATGCGGGGCTCGACCTGCTGAGCGTGGAGGGGGAGCTCACCGGTGAGTGGGTGCTGGTGGACATGGGGTCGGTCATCGTCCACGTGATGCAGGATGAGTACCGCGACTTCTACCAGCTGGAAAAACTCTGGAGCGGCGCCGCCCAGGTCAATTCGCAATAAAGGGCGACAGCGTAACCAAAGATGAAGATCCAGTTGATTGCCGTGGGCACCAAGATGCCTGCCTGGGTAGAGCATGGCTTCGAAGAGTACCGTCGCCGCTTCCCCAAAGACATGCCGTTCGAGCTGGTCGAGATCGGCGCAGGCAAGCGCGGCAAGAATGCCGACATTCCCCGCATCCTGCAAAAGGAAGGGGAAGCCATGCTGGCCGCCGCCGGCCGCTCCCGCATCGTGACCCTGGACATTCCGGGCAAGCCCTGGACCACGGAGCAGCTCGCCGTGCAACTGGAAGCCTGGAAGCTGGATGGCCGGGATGTGGCGCTGCTGGTGGGTGGCCCGGAGGGGCTCTCCCCCGAGTGTAAGGCTGCTGCGGAGCAGAGCTGGTCGCTCTCGCCCCTGACCCTGCCCCATCCCCTGGTGCGGGTGCTGGTGGCCGAGAGCCTCTATCGCGCCTGGAGCATCACCACCAATCACCCTTATCACAGAGAGTGACCCATGCCGACCCTGAGCATGCATTTCTCCTCTCTCACCCGCACGTCAGCCACAAGGTAACGGCATGCTGAAGAATCGCATTGAAATGCGCGATCACAGTGCCGAGGGACGTCTGTTCTTCCGGCGCACCCTGGTCGCCTACATCGGCATGGTCACCCTCATGCTGGTGCTGCTGGCTAACCTCTACTACCTGCAAGTAGAGTCTTACGAAACTTATCAGACCCGATCCAACGACAACCGCATCCGTGTGGTACCGGTGGCGCCGCCCCGTGGCCTCATCTACGACGCCAACGGTGTCCTGCTGGCGGAAAACCGCCCTGTCTACAGCCTGGAGATCGTGCCCGAAGAGACCGAGAACCTGGAGAAGACCGCGGACGACCTCATCACCCTGCTGGCCCTGCCGGAGGGGACCAAGGAGAAGTTCCTGGCCGAGGTCAAACGTCAGCGCCGCTTCAAGCCCGTGCCCCTGTTCGAGAAGCTGACCGAATACCAGGTCGCCCTCTTCTCGGTCAACCAGCACAACTACCCGGGGGCCAGCATCGAGGCCTACCTCAAGCGCTACTACCCGTTCGGCGATACCCTGACCCATGCCCTGGGCTACGTGGCCAAGATCAACACCCGTGACGTGGAGCGCCTCGAGAAGGAGGAGAAGCTCGCCAACTATGCCGCCACCAAGGACATCGGCAAACAGGGGGTGGAGAAGTACTACGAGGATCAGCTGCACGGCGTGGCAGGTTATCAGGAGGTCGAGGTGAACAACCGCGGCCGGGTGGTGCGCACCCTGAAATTCCAGCCCCCCGAGCCCGGCAAGGACATCTACCTCAACATCGACATCCGCTTGCAGTTGAAGGCCCAGGAGCTGCTGGCCGGCCGCCGGGGCGCCATCGTGATGATGGAACCCAACACCGGCGCCATCCTGGCCATGGAGTCGAGCCCGAGCTACGACCCCAACCTGTTCGTGACCGGCATCTCCAGCGCCAACTACTCGGCGCTGCTCAACGATCCCGCCCGGCCGCTGGTCAACCGCACCACCCAGGGCATCTATGCCCCCGCCTCCACCGTCAAGCCCATGATGGCGGTGATGGGGCTCAACGAGGGGGCGATCACCCCCAATTACCGCTACTTCGGCGGGCCCAGCTTCTCCATCCCGGGCACCACCAAGAAGTTCCGGGACTGGCGCCGCTGGGGCCACGGCTGGCTCGACGTCTATCGCGCCATCGAAGTGTCGGCGGATACTTATTTCTACGATCTCGCCTACCGGGTCGGCATCGACAAGATCAACAGCTACATGACCAAGTTCGGCTTCGGCCAGTACAGCGGCGTGGACCTCTATGAAGAGACCCGGGGCGTCATGCCCTCCCGGGACTGGAAGATGGCCCGCTGGCGTCAACCCTGGTACCAGGGGGACACCATCTCCATCGGCATCGGCCAGGGCTACTGGAGCGCCACCCCGATCCAGCTCGCAAAGGCCATCAGCATCCTGACCCAGAACGGTCACGACGTGACGCCGCACCTGCTCAAGAGCACCGCCTCGTCCGATGGCGTGGTCAACGCCCCCATCAACCCGAACGTGGCCATCGCCGCCAAGAGCGATACCTACTGGCAGGTGGCCAAGGACGGCATGTGGCGCGTAATCAACGGCCACGAAGGGACGGGGCGCCGCGCCTTCGCCAATACCCCCTACAAGGCGGCGGGCAAGTCCGGCACCGCCCAGGTGGTGGGCCTGAAAGAGAACCAGGTCTACAACGCGGCCACCACCAAGGTGGAACACCGCGACAACGCCCTGTTCGTCGCCTTCGCCCCCTTCGAGGCACCCAAGGCGGTCGTCGCCCTGGTGCTGGAAAACGCCGGGGGCGGCAGCGCCATGGCGGCACCGGTCGCCCGCCACATGCTGGATGCCTATCTGCTCCCGCCGGAACCCCAGTTGCCACCGGCACCGGAAAAGCCGTCCCAACCGAGTGAGGTCGTTTCCCAATGAGTAATTCTGCCCGCCAGCAGAGCATCTGGTACAAGCTGCACATCGACCTGCCGCTGCTGCTCGGCCTGCTGACCCTGATGGCCCTCTCCATGGTGGTGCTCTACTCCGCCTCGGGCCAGGATCTCGACTCCATCGTGCGCCAACTGGTGCGCGGCGCCCTGGCCTTCGGTCTGATGATCGGCATTGCCCAACTGCCGCCCTCCCTCTATGCCCGCTGGTCGGTGCCCCTGTTTGCGGTGGTGGTGCTGCTGCTCATCGCGGTGGACGTGTTCGGCCATATCGGCAAGGGGGCCCAGCGTTGGCTCGATCTCGGCTTCATGAAGTTCCAGCCCTCCGAGGTGATGAAACTCTCCATGCCCATCATGGTGGCCGCCTGGCTCAGCCGGCACTCCCTGCCGCCAAAGTTCAGCCATGTGATGATCGCCCTGGTGATGGTGCTGCTGCCCACCCTGCTGATCGCGGCCCAACCCGATCTCGGCACCTCCATCCTGGTGGCCGCTTCCGGCTTCTTCGTCATCTTCCTGGCGGGGATCAGCTGGTGGCTCATCGGGCTCGCGGTCTTGCTCATCTGCGCCTTCATGCCGGTACTCTGGTTCTTCCTGATGCACGACTACCAGCGCCAGCGGGTGCTGATGCTGCTGGACCCGGAGAAGGACCCGCTCGGTCGCGGCTATCATATTATCCAGTCCAAGATTGCGATCGGCTCCGGCGGCGTGTTCGGCAAGGGGTGGCTGCAAGGCACCCAGTCCCAGCTCGAATTCCTGCCAGAGCGCCACACCGACTTCATCTTCGCCGTCTTCAGCGAGGAGTTCGGTCTGGTGGGAGTGGCCCTCTTGCTGGTCATCTACCTCTACATCATCAGCCGCTGCCTGTTTATCTCCATGCAGGCCCAGAACAGCTTCGAACGCCTGCTGGGGGGCGCCCTGACCCTGACCTTCTTCGTCTATGTGTTCGTCAACATGGGCATGGTAAGCGGCATCCTGCCAGTGGTAGGGGTTCCCCTGCCACTGGTGAGCTACGGCGGCACCTCCATGGTGACCCTGATGGCGGGCTTCGGCGTTCTGATGTCCATCCAGACCCACAGGCGGCTGCTCGCCTGATGCGGCTCGGCTGGCTGGCTCTATCTCTGTGCACCCTGACGGCGGGTGCTGCCGTCTCGCCGGCCCGGCTCAGCCTGCTGGCCGAGCAGCAGCAGGTGCCGCTGGCAGAGTTGCAGGCCGCCGCCGCCCAGGCCAGCCTGCGCCAGGAGGTACTGGACACCATCCGCCGCCCCTGGGAAGCCAAGCCCTGGCACCGCTACAGGCCGCTGTTCGTCACCCCGGAGCGCATCCGGGACGGAGTGGGATTCTGGCAGCGCCATGCCGCCACCCTGGCACAGGCCGAGCAGACCTACCAGGTCCCCGCCTCCCTCATCGTCGCCATCATCGGCATCGAGACCTTTTACGGTCGACAGATGGGCCGCCATCCGGTGCTCGACAGCCTTTACACCCTGGGATTCCACTACCCCGAACGGGCGGATTTCTTCGCCAAGGAGTTTGCCCAGCTGGTGCTGCTTGCCCGGGAAGAGAAGTGGCCGCTCACCACCCTCAAGGGCTCCTATGCCGGCGCCATGGGCATGGGCCAGTTCATGCCCTCCAGCTACCGCCACTACGCGGTCGACTTCGACGGAGACGGCAAGCGGGATCTCTTCGCCAACCCGGCAGATGCCATCGGCAGCGTGGCCAACTACTTCGCCCTGCACCACTGGCGCTGGGGCGAGCCGGTGGTGGAGCCCGCCTTGATCGGATTGGCGCCAGTAGGTACCCTGCTTGCATCCGAGCCCGAGCTAAGACACCGCTGGGCAGAGCTGGCCGCTGCGGGCATTGAAGTCGCCACACCGCCGTCACCCGAGACGCCGGTAAAACTGCTGGCGATGGAGCAGGCCGAAGGACCGGAATACTGGGTCGCGCGCCACAATTTTTACGTGATCACCCGCTACAATCGCAGCCCTCTCTATGCGATGGCGGTGCATCAACTCAGTCAAGCAATCCAGGACGCTTATGCATTACAGCCACAAACTTCTTCCCCTCAGCCTGACCTTGTTGCTGGCCGCCTGTAGCAGCCAACCCGAACCCCAGCCGCTGCCGCCAGAGCCCGTCCCCCAGGAGAAACCCCAGGTCATCGAGATCCCCCAGGCGACCGGCGCCATTCCCCGCCCCGAACCCATGAGCGAGAGCGGCAACCGGGACTACTGGATCGGCAAGCAGAAGTTTGAGGTGTGGCGCGACATCAAGCACTACAGCGAGGAAGGCACTGCCAGCTGGCTCTCCCGGGATCTGGACGGCAACAAGACTGCCAACGGCGACGTGCAGGACAGCACCCTGTTCAGCGCCGCCCACCGCAACCTGCCCCTGCCAAGCTACGTGCGGGTCACCAATCTGGACAACGGTCTGGAGACCATAGTACGCGTCAATGATCGCGGCCCCTTCGGCAGCGATCGCCTCATCGATCTCTCCCACGCCGCCGCCGCGCAGCTGGAGATGGTGGAAGGGGGTGAGGCCCGGGTGCGCCTCGAACTCATCACCGATCAGCCGGATCAGATGGTGGAGATGGTGCCCATGACCCCGATGACGCCCATGGAGCCTGCGGCGCCAGCAGCCAATTCCTTCGTCAACGAGACGCCGGCCCCCACAGCACCGGCCAAGGCCGCCCCTGCTCCTGCTCCTACCGCCACGGCGACCACCACCGTCTCCTCCCCCAAGGCCGGTGCGACCCAGGGCAAGATGATCCAGGTGCTTGCCAGCGGCTCGCAGGCGCGAGCCGAGGCCATGGGCAAGGTGATGACCCAGCGCTATGGCGTGCCGTACCAGGTGGTGGCACATGGCGCCGTCTTCCGCGTCCTGCTCGGGCCCGTGGCCAGCGACAAGCAGGCCCCCCTGCTCGAGCAGATCCGCCAGGGTGGGTTGGAGCAGGCCTTCATCGTGCCCTGATACCCGCCCCGACCTCGCGCCGGGATACGACGCGAGGTCGGGGACCATCCCATAAAATCCCGTCCAGGTCGCATCTCGGACTATGACCGACACGCACATCTGGTATAGTGGGGCCCGCTTTTTTTCAACTTGGGTACATCCCATCCAGGCACCAGGAATTTCAAGATGTCCAAATTTGCCCGCTCCGTTATTCTGGCCTCCCTGTTAAGCGCCACCGCTCAGGCCAACCAGCCTGTTCCGACCCCGGATTCGGCCCTGCCGAGTGCCCAGCCGGTCCCCACTTTGAACAGCGCCCCCATGGTGGTGCCTGCCGCGCCCGAGATCTCCGCCAAGGCCCATATTCTGATCGACTACTTCTCCGGACAGGTGCTGGCCGAGCAGAACGCCGACGAGCGTCTGCCCCCCGCCAGCCTGACCAAGATGATGACCTCCTACATCGTCGGCGACGAGCTGCACAAGGGGAACATCAAGGGCACCGACATGGTGACCATCAGCCAGAACGCCTGGTCCAAGAACTACTCCGACTCCTCCAAGATGTTCATCGAGGTGGGCAAGCAGGTCTCCGTCGATGATCTCAACAAGGGCATCATCATCCAGTCCGGCAACGACGCCTGCGTCGCCATGGCCGAGCACCTGGCGGGCAGCACCGACTCCTTCGCCAGCCTGATGAACGCCTGGGCCGCCAAGCTCGGCATGAAGGACTCCCAGTTCAAGAACCCCCACGGCCTGGATGAAGAGGGCCACTACAGTACCGCCCGCGACATGGCCCGCCTGGGTCAGGCTCTGATCCACGATCAGCCGGAGGAGTACAAGATCTACTCCCAGAAGTCCTTCGTGTTCAACGGCATCACCCAGCACAACCGCAACCGCCTGCTGTGGGACCAATCCCTGCAGGTTGACGGCATCAAGACAGGCCACGTCAGCCAGGTCGGCTACAACCTGGTCTCTTCCGCCACCAACAACGAAGGCATGCGCCTGATCGCCGTGGTCATGGGGGCCAACAGCGAGGCTTCCCGCGCCGCCGAGAGCAAGAAGCTGCTCACCTACGGCTTCCGCTTCTTCCAGAGCCTGACCCCCTACAAGGCGGGCACCGAACTGGTCACCCAGAAGATCTGGATGGGCGACAAGTCTGAAGTGAAGCTGGGGGTCGACAAGGACGTCTCCGTGCTGGTCACCCGTGGCCAGGGCAACAACCTCAAGGCGGACTTCCAACTGGAGAGCGAGCTGAAGGCGCCCCTGGCCAAGGGCCAGCGCGTCGGCACCGTGTACCTCAAGCAAGGGGACAAGGAGATCAAGCAGGTTCCCCTGGTTGCCCTGGAAGAGGTGCAGGAAGGTGGCCTGATGAGCCGCCTGTGGGATTACCTGGTGATGCTGGTCTCCAGCTGGTTCAAGTAACAGACCCCTCCTCAAGCAGCGGCGCCAACAGGCGCCGCTGCTGTCTTTTGCGGTCTGTCCAGTCAATAACCCTGTAATCTGCAGGTTCCGCCGACTGACGATTTGTGGTAAAAAGCAGCATTTCCACGTCTTGCCACACCGCCGGGTCTTGATCCCGAGGCGGCTCATGCCCATATAGACTGGGAACTGCCCCCTGGGGGCAGATGAGGGGACCGTTTCGGCGGCCCTCAAAGACGTAAAGATGACGTCGCTTCCCGGCGACCCAGAAAGGTGAAGTAGATGAATACCAAGTTTGATGAACTGCTGGAGTTCCCCTGCAAGTTCCCGTTCAAGGTGCTTGGCGTGGCCGATCCCGCCCTGCCCGACATGGTGGTGGAAGTGCTGCAGCAACATGCTCCCGGCACCTACAGCCCGACCGTTCAACCGAGCTCCAAGGGCAACTATCACTCGGTACGGGTGACGGTCACCGCCCAGAGCAAGGAACACATCGAGGCCATGTATACCGCCCTTGGCAAGATCGAGCTGGTTCGTTACGTCCTGTAAGTTGCCTCTCTCGCCCCGCCACCGGGGCGACTGATTATTTGCCGCCCGGTCGCAGCGGCGACCGTACCGACACCGCGCCGCCAGTGAGGAAAGATGTCACTCGAAACGCCCGCCGAGCCACAACCGTCAGCCGGCCAACTGCTCGTCAGACAGCTGGGCCGTCGCCCCTACCAGCCGGTGTGGGACGCCATGAAGGCGTTCACCGACAATCGCACCCCCGACACCCCGGACGAGTTCTGGGTGGTGGAGCATGACCCCGTCTACACCCAGGGTCAGGCCGGCAAGGCCGAACACCTGCTCGCCCCCGGCAACATCCCGGTGGTGCAGAGTGATCGCGGTGGCCAGGTGACCTATCACGGCCCGGGCCAGCTGGTGCTCTACGTGCTGGTGGATGTGCGCCGCAGCAAGCTCTCTGTACGGGAGCTGGTGACCTGCCTCGAAACCGCCATCATCAACACGCTCGCCAAAAGCAATATCGAGGCCTACGCCAAGGCCGATGCCCCGGGCGTCTACGTGAAGAGCGATCTGGGTATGGAAGCCAAACTGGCGTCCCTGGGTTTGCGCATTCGCAAGGGGTGCTCGTTCCACGGGTTGGCCCTCAACGTCAACATGGACATGACTCCCTTCCTGCGCATCAATCCGTGCGGCTATGCGGGCATGGCCATGACCCAGACCAGCGCCCTGGGCGGCCCGCAGAGCGTCGCCGAGGCACAGTCCCTGCTGGTGACGGAGCTGGCCCGCCTGATTGGCTACCAAGAGATCACGAATACCGAAGAGGCGGCATGAGCAACCCCATGCCCCGTGGTCACGAGGGAGCCGCAAGGCCCCTGGTGACCGTCAACCAGACAATAACAAACACCGAGAGTGAATCATGAGCAAACCCGTTCGTATGGAGCCGGGCGTCAAGCTGCGCGATGGCGACAAGATGGCCCTGATCCCGGTGAAATTCATGCCGGATCCCAACGAGGAAGTGCTGCGCAAGCCGGAGTGGATGCGGATCAAGCTGCCGCCGTCGAGCCAGAAGATCGAGCACATCAAGAGCACCCTGCGCAAAAACAAGCTGCACTCTGTGTGTGAAGAGGCTTCCTGCCCCAACCTGGCGGAGTGCTTCAACCACGGCACCGCGACCTTCATGATCATGGGCGCCATCTGTACCCGCCGCTGCCCCTTCTGCGACGTGGCCCACGGCCGTCCGTTGCCGCTGGATCCGGAGGAACCGAAGAAGCTGGCACTCACCATCAAGGAGATGAACCTCAAGTACGTGGTGATCACCTCGGTGGACCGCGACGATCTGCGGGACGGCGGTGCCCAGCACTTCGCCGACTGCATCCGCGAGATCCGCGAGCACAGCCCCCAGACCCGCATCGAGATCCTGACCCCGGACTTCCGTGGCCGGATGGAGCAGGCGCTGGAGGTGTTCCGCGAGACCCCGCCTGACGTCTTCAACCACAACCTGGAAACCGCCCCGCGCATGTACCGGGTTGCCCGTCCGGGTGCCGACTACAAGTGGTCCCTGGAGCTGCTGCGCCGCATCAAGGAGATGCACCCCCACGTGCCGACCAAGTCCGGTCTGATGATGGGCCTTGGCGAGACCAACGAGGAAATCGTCGAGGTACTCAAGGATCTGCGCGAGCACGGCGTCAACATGCTGACCCTGGGCCAGTACCTGCAACCGAGCCGCCACCACCTGCCGGTGAAGCGTTATGTGCCGCCCGCAGAGTTCGACGAACTCAAGGATGTGGCCATGGATCTCGGCTTCAGCCACGCCGCCTGCGGTCCCTTCGTGCGTTCCTCCTACCACGCAGACCTGCAAGCCAAGGGGGAAGAGGTCAAATAAGCCTCTTTTCCTGCTGGCAGAAAAAAGAGCGCCCCTGGGCGCTCTTTTTTTATCGCCGTCACCTCGCAGGCAGCGGTTGTTCCTTTGTGATTGGCGCCGTTCTGGCGTAACGTGGCCACTCCCCTTCTCTGGAGTGCTGTGCCGGATGCCGACTCTCACCGTTCGCCTGATCCCCCTGCGTGACGCAGACTTTCCCGCCTATCGCGACTACTTCATCGAGGATTACGCCCAGGATCTTGCCAGCAACCACGGGATGGCGCTGCCTGACGCCCACCGTCAGGCCGACGCCTCGTTGCAGCAGCTCCTGCCACTGGGTGTCGCCACCCCGGGTCATCACCTGCTCGCCATGGTACCTGAAGCCTCGAACGCGCCGGGCGAGCCTCTGGGCTATCTCTGGCACGCCATCGACGGCGCCGCCGGCACCACCTTCATCTACGACTTCTATGTGACACAGCCCCATCGTGGTCGCGGCCTCGGCAAGGCTGCCATGGCCGCCCTGGAGGCGCAGCTCACCCCCCTAGGCATCCACCAGATCAAGCTGAGGGTGGCCCATGACAACCCGAGGGCACTGGCGCTCTATCAGGCGCTGGGCTTCACCATCACGGGTTACAACATGGCAAAGCGTCTGGATTAAGCACCTTCATTGGGCCACCACCCGGCCCATGGCTCAGAGCGAGATGCCGGAAAAAGACATGAAGCCGAGGGACATCAGCCCGGCCACGATGAAGGTAATGCCGATCCCCCGCAGCCCCTCGGGCACATCCGAATACTTCATCTTCTGGCGCAACCCCGCAATGGCGACGATGGCCAGCAGCCAGCCCAGCCCTGAGCCCGCCCCGTAGACCACGGATTCGATGAAGTCGTAATCCCGCTGGGCCATGAACATCACCCCGCCGAAGATGGCGCAGTGCACCGTCAGCAGCGGCAGATAGATGCCGAGCGCGTGATGGAGCGCCGGGAAATGTTTGTCGAGCACCATCTCCATCACCTGCACCAGCGCCGCCAGCACCCCGATATAGACGATGAAATCGAGAAAGCCCAGATCAAACTCCCCGAGGAAGGTACTCTCGGGACGCAGGATATGGCGGTAGATCAGGTTGTTGAGGGGGATGGCGATCACCATGACCACCAGCACCGTCATGCCCAAACCGAAGGCGGTGTTGATGTTTTTCGAGACGGCCAGGAAGGTGCACATGCCAAGGAAGAAGGCCAGCGCCAGGTTTTCCACAAAGATCGACTGGATGAAGAGATTGACGTAATAGTCCATGAATGAGTTCACCACTTGGTTGCAATAAGAGCATGTCCGCGCCCGGCCAACGGCCAGTCGCGAAGATGACGTTTACAGAGAGAGCTGGCGCAGCACCCGGTAATGACCACGGCAGCCGCCAGACTGCCGAGCAGCCCGGTCAGCGTTACTCAATGACGGGGATCAAACGGGCGGGCGCCCGGCTGGTGAACCTAGTCGCCCTGGCAGAAGCGATATTGCAGGTGGTGGCAGCGAAGCCGCCGTGTGTGCAGAGCGCCGAAGTAATCGGGCCGCTGCCTGAGATAGATGAGAGGCAGGAAAAACAGCAGGCCGCAGAGCAGGCCGAGGATCTCGTGCTGGAACCAGGCCAGCAGCATCTGGTAGAGCTCGGCATGAGCGGCCCCTTCCAGTCGCCGTCCCTGCTCGAAACCGAGCCGCCACTGGGAGGCGGGCGGCAGGCTGACGTTGTCGGCAAGCCCCGGGTTCGCTGGCTCATGGAACAGCATCGGCCGCTCCTGCCCTTGCGTCTCCATTCCCGGCGTTGCAACGACCCCTGCCGCCGCCGCAGCGGCAAGCCAGAGAAGGCAGGCGATGGCAAGCACCATCGGCCATGACGAGGGGCGGCGAGAGGATGACAAGGGGGCGGTCCGTCAAGAAAAATTACAGGTGGAATATATCACAATACCGTCACTTATTGCATTTTCCACCATGAGATATCAGAAAGGTTGATATTAAACACCGCCCCATTTCCTAAAACCGACAAGGTTGCACCACCTTGAGAAAGCGACTTGCATCTTCCTCAAGGTGAGGGCTCACCCCTGCTGGAAGGCCTGGTGGTAGCGCACTTCACCACTGGGCATGGCAGCGCCGAACGAGCGGGCCATGAAGTACTCGGGCGGCACGCCGGGCAGCGTCAACCCCGGCTCGGGCACGAAACCGAAACGGCCGTAGAAGCCAGGATCCCCCAGCACCACGCAGCCAGCCGCTCCCATCCCCTTGAGCTCGGCCAGACCCACCTCCATCAGCCGTGACCCCAGCCCCTTGCCGTGCAGCGCAGGAGAGACCGAAATGGGACCAAGACCATACCAGTGCGGGCAGCCATCGCTGATGGTCACCGGCGAGAAGCAGAGGTGACCGACCACCTGCCCCGCCTGCTCCGCCACCAGCGACAGGCTGAGTGCCCCGGCCTGGCGCAAAGCGCGCACGATCAGCTGTTCGTTGTGATCGGTATGGGGGGCATTGAGGAACGCGGCCACGGTCAGCGCTTCAATGGCGTCGTGATCGGCGCCTGTTTCGGGCCGAATGATGATGTTCATAGGTTTTCTCCGTTTGTTATCTTGCAATGGATGGCCTGATCAGACTGCCTGCAGGCAGCAGATCACATAGCCGTAGCTGCCCAGGTGTTGGCGGTGGATGGCCACTTCCCGGCTCAGATCCTGCCAGGCTGGGCTATCCCCCAGCTCGGCACTGTGGCGCGCCAGATTGCGCTCGATGGGATCCAGATAGTTGTGCCAGGCCCTTTGCGGCAACTCGGTGTGCCACAGGCAGCGATAACCCGCCTCCTTCACCGTTTTGAGCAGGCCCGCCAGGGTCTGCATGGCGGGATAATCCCGCTGCCAGAACGCCAGCGCCTCCTCTGGCGGCGTGTCCGTCAGCCACACCAGGTCGCTCAGCACCAGGCAGGCAGCAGGGCCGGCAAGGTACGGCTGCCATGCCTGCAAGGCGTTGGCCACCCCTATGGTGTAGGCGCTCCCCTCGGCCCAGATGAGATCGGCGGGGGCCAGGTCTGCCGGCAGCGCCGCCATGTTGGCGCACAGGGTAGTGACCTGACTCAGCCCCGCCGCACTGGCCGATCTCGCCACGGCGGCCAGCGCCTCCTCGTCCAGATCGATGGCCACGATGGGGGCGTCCGTCACCTGTGCCAGCGCCAGGGTGGCGGCGCCGCGCCCGCAGCCCATGTCGAGGATCCGGCGAGGCTGGCTGGGCAGCGCGGCAAATTGCTGCTGGGTGAAGAGGCTATCGCCCGGCCCCCAATAGCTCATGCCATCCAGCAGCAGCTTGAAATCCCGGATGTAACGTTCATGTTCATTCATGTCTTTGCTGAGCCACTGGAGGTGGTAACGCTCTTTTTCACTGAATCCCTGCTTCATCACCCAGGCAAAGTAAGCCTGCGGGGCTTGATGCTGCAGTTGCTGCTGCCAGACCTTGAACTCGTCGCCGGAGTGCGCACGCAAACCGGCGAGATCCGCCAGCAGATCACGGGCGCGTTGCATCCGCGCCAGCTCTTCATCCAGCTCCCTGACCCGGGCTTCCAGTGTCGCCTGCTCCAGCTCGCCCGCCAGACAGGCGAGGCACTGCTTGAGGCTGAGCCCGCCGGCCTGCAGGGCCTGTACCATCCGCAGCCGCTGCAGATCGTCATCGTCGTAGTGGCGATAGCCGTTGACGCCCCTCGTGCCCGCAATCACCCCCAGCTTCTCGTAATAGAGCAGGGTGGAGCGGGCCAGGCCGCAGCGCCGGGCCAGTTCGGATATTTTCATGACAACCACTCGCTGAGGGGTCCGTGACCCGATGAAGGGAAGCTTAAACTGTGAAGCAATAGACGGGTCAACGACAACATCCGGGTTCACACCATAAAAAAACGGCCACCCTGAGGTGGCCGTCATCGACAGCAAGAGAGACTCGCGGGATCAGAGGCCGGCGGCTTCCAGATGCTCCACCAACAACTGCACGCTGCGGTTGCCACGCCACTCGTTGACGTCGAGCCGGTAGACCAGTCGCACCCGCTTCACCGAAGCGTCGGGCCAGCGCTGCAAGTCGACGCCAAAGGCGATGGCATCCACCGCGTGACCGGAATCCGTGGTCAGCATCATCTTGAGGTGCTTCTCCCCCACCAGCCGCTGCTGCACCAGCACGAATTCCCCGTCAAACAGCGGCTCGGGAAAGGCCTGACCCCAGGGGCCGGAGGCGCGAATAAGCTCCGCCAGCTCGAGGGTGAGCTCGTCCGGCAGCAGCTCGCCATCGGTGAGCAGCACCCCGGTCAAGAGCTCAGGGGTCACCAGCTCGCCGATGACCGCCTCGAAGGCCCGGCCGAAGGCCTCGATATTGGCCTTGGGCAGGGTCAACCCGGCCGCCATGGCGTGGCCGCCAAACTTGCCCATCAAGCCGGGGTGGCGGGTATCGAGCAGTTCCAGCGCATCGCGCAGGTGCACCCCCGGGATGGAGCGCCCGGAGCCCTTGAGCTCGGTCTCGCTGCTCTCGGCAAAGGCGATGACCGGGCGGTAGTACTTCTCCTTCACCTTGGAGGCCACCAGCCCCACCACCCCCTGATGCCACTCGTTTCGGTGCAGCACGATGCCGGAGGGCACCTCGCCGTCACGAAAACGGATCTGCTCCAAAGTGGCGAGCGCCTCCTGCTGCATCCCCTGCTCGATCTCCTTGCGCTCCTGGTTGAGGCTGTCCATTTCGGAAGCGAGCTGGCGCGCCAGGTTGATGTCCTCGCTCAGCAGGCAGGCGACCCCGAGGGACATGTCATCGAGCCGGCCCACCGCGTTGAGGCGCGGCCCCAGCGCAAAGCCGAGATCGGCAGCGCACAGGCGACGACCGTCGCGGCCCGACACGTCCACCAGCGCCTGGATGCCGGGGCGGCAGCGGCCGGCCCGGATCCGCTGCAAGCCCTGATGAACCAGGATGCGGTTGTTGCCATCCAGCGCCACCACGTCGGCCACAGTGCCGAGGGCTACCAGATCGAGGTAATCCGCCACGTTGGGGGCGCGCAGCCCCTGGCGCTCATACCAGCCGCTCTGGCGCAGATGGGTGTTGAGAGCCGCCATCAGATAGAAGGCGACCCCGACCCCGGCCAGGGACTTGGAGGGGAAGTCGCAGCCATGCTGGTTGGGGTTCACTATCGCGTCGGCGTCAGGCAGCTCCTGACCCGGCAAATGGTGATCGGTAACCAGTACCTGCATGCCTGCCGCCTTGGCCGCCGCCACCCCGGCGATGCTGGAGATGCCGTTGTCCACCGTGATCAGGAACTCGGCGCCGCGGGCCACCGCCAGCTCGACGATCTCCGGGGTGAGGCCATAGCCGAACTCGAAGCGGTTGGGCACCAGAAAATCGATGTGGTGCCCCCCCATGGCGCGCAAGGCCAGCACGCACAGGGCCGAGCTGGTGGCGCCGTCGCAGTCGAAGTCACCGACGATGAGAATGCGTCTTTGCGCCGTCAGCGCCTCGGCCAGCAGCGGCACCGCCTGCGCCATGCCGAACAGACGCTGGGGCGGCAGCAGCTGGTTGGCGCTGCGCTCCAGCAGGGCAGGGTCTTCTACCCCGCGGCTGGCGAAGATCTGGCGAAGCAGCGGGTGCAGGGTGGCGGGCAGATGGGAATCATCAACTCGCGGACGACGACGGATTTGCAGGGGCATTGATGTGATCCAGTATCTTGAGCAGTTGTTCGGGGCTCTGGTAACCGCGCACCAGGTCGCCATTGGGCAGGACCCAGCTCGGTGACGCCTTGATCCCGAGCCATTGGCTCAGGCCGATATGATGGGCAAGGATCGCATTACAGCCGCTCTCAGGCAAACGATCGCTGAAGTTGAGTTCGCGCAGCAGCCCGGGATCGCACCAGCTAGCCTGATCCGAGGCGGCGACAGGCGCAGGCAGCAGTTGCACGCTCACGCCCCTCGCCTGCAAGCGGGGCAACTCCTCCAGCGCGATGCGGCAAGGACCGCAGGCGAGATCGGTAAACAGGGTGAGGCGGTGGCGTTCAGGGGTGGCCTTGAGCCAGAGCCGGGCCTCCCCTATCTGGGAGAGCGCCAGCCTGCGTTGCTGCTGCTGGCTGAGCCGGGTGAGGTTTCTCATGTCGTGGGCCAGATCCAGCATGGAGCCCTGCAGCACATAGTCTCCCCTGGCATCGCTGTAGAGCAGTCCCTGGGCCGTGCCCAGCAGATAGAGGCCCGGCATGGGGGTCTCGTCCACCAGGTAGACCTGCACACCGAGGCGCTGCTCTATGGTCTGTTTCAACACATGGGGGTCCATCCCCGCGCTGGCCGCAAAAGCGCACAGCAGCATCATTCCCAGCAGTAAATATCGCATCAGCTCATTCACTTGGCATGATTGAAGGGTCTCATAAGGTAACCCAGACAATTCCCTCTCCCAAAGACCTTAATTAGTGATCGATTAATAACGTCCGAAAGAAAAAATCACGGGATGACAGGTTGCCAATCGGGCTTGAGCCCCGCAAGCTAATCAGGACGACGGGAGACATCTTTAGTCATCCCTCTGTTTTGCTGATGTTTTATTATTCAAATCGACGTGCGATCAGGTGGCACGTCGTCCATTTCTAGGGGGAAAAATGAGTCTGATTCAAGAGTTCAAGGCCTTTGCATCCAGGGGCAATGTGATCGACATGGCGGTCGGTATCATCATAGGTGCCGCCTTTGGCAAGATTGTCTCCTCCTTCGTGGGAGACGTGATCATGCCCCCCATCGGGCTGATCCTGGGGGGCGTGGATTTCAGCGATCTCGCCGTGACCCTGAAGGCCGCTGAAGGGGATGCCCCTGCCGTGGTCATCGCCTACGGCAAGTTCATCCAGACCTGTATCGACTTCCTGATCATCTCCTTCGCCATCTTCATGGGGCTCAAGGCCATTAACACCCTGAAGAAGAAGCAGGAAGAGGAAGCCGCTGCCCCGGCCGGCCCCACCAAGGATCAGGAGCTGCTGACCGAGATCCGCGACTTGCTGAAATCCCAGCAGGGGAAATAACCGTTTCCTCCCTGTCGTGTGCTGAAAAAAACCGCCTTCGGGCGGTTTTTTGTTGCAAGGCCGATGAGGTGCTCAGGCTCTGGGGTGGTGCTGGCCGTGCAGTGCCTTGAGCCGCTCGTTGGCCACGTGGGTATAGATCTGGGTGGTGGAGAGATCCGCGTGGCCCAGCAGCATCTGCACCACTCGCAGATCGGCGCCGTGATTGAGCAGGTGGGTGGCGAAGGCGTGACGCAGGGTGTGGGGGGAGAGTTCCCCCCTGATGCCGGCTCTCAGGGCATAGAGCTTGATGCGGTGCCAGAAGGTCTGGCGGGTCATCATCCGGGCCCGCTTGGAGGGGAACACCACGTCCGAGCTGGTGCCACCCAGCAGCAGGGTGCGCCCCTCCCGGTAGTAGCGCTCCAGCCAGTGCACCGCCTCCTCCCCCATGGGGACCAGGCGCTCCTTGTTGCCCTTGCCCACCACTCGCACCAGCCCCTGGCGCAGGCTGACGTGTTCGGCGGTCAGCCCCACCAGCTCGGACACCCGCAGCCCGGTGGCGTAGAGCAGCTCAAGCATTGCCTTGTCCCGCAGCTCCAGCGGGTCGTCCACCAGGGGCGCTTGCAGCAGCGCCTCCACCTCGGCTTCGCTCAGATCCGATGGCAGCTTTTTGGGGAGCTTTGGCCCCTCCAGCAGCACGGTGGGATCGTCGCTGCGCAGCTTCTCGCGATTGAGATACTGGTAGAAGCGGCGCAGGGCCGAGAAGAAACGGGCCGTACTGCTGGCCGCGAACTGATGGTCCACCCGCCAGGCGAGGTAGTGCTGGATGTCGTCCAGCCCCGCCAGCAGCAGGGAACCGCCTTGCTCATCGAGCCAGAGGGCAAATTTTTCCAGGTCGGTGCGATAGGAGCTGACCGTGTTGTCGGAGAGCCCCCGCTCCAGCCAGAGGGCGTCGAGAAACGGCTCGATCAGGGGATGGGATTCTGCTTTGCTCATGGTGGGCCGCGCTCAGGGAAACAGGTCGCCATTGTAACGTGCCGACCCACCCGGGCCGCAAGGCAAGGCTGCACATCCCCTCAGGCGGTGAAGAGCCCGGCGCAATCTGCTAGACTGGCGCCCTCCCCCCGGGCGCCGCTGTGCCGGTCACGCCCCTTGCCGACTGCGATCAAGAGAAGAGCGATGAAGATAGGTTTGTTTTATGGCTCCACCACCTGCTACACCGAGATGGCCGCCGAGAAGATCCGCGCCCTCATCGGCCCCGAGCTGGTCGATCTCCACAACATCAAGGATGTGCCCCTCGCCCGCATGCAGGAGTACGACATCCTGATCCTAGGCATCTCCACCTGGGACTTCGGCGAGCTGCAGGAGGACTGGGAATCCCGCTGGGAAGACATCGCCGACCTGCATCTGGAGGGACGCATCATCGCCCTGTTTGGCATGGGCGATCAGCTGGGCTATGGGGAGTGGTATCAGGATGCCCTCGGCCTGCTGCACGATCAGCTGGTCCCCAAGGGGGTCAAGCTGGTGGGCTACTGGCCCAACGAGGGGTACGAGTTTGACGCCTCCAAGGCGCTCATCGACGATGGCCGCCACTTCGTCGGGCTGGCCCTCGATGACGCCAACCAGTACGACCAGACCGAGTCCCGCATCGAGCAGTGGGTCGACCAGATCCTGAGCGAGATCCACGAACTGCTCTGATCCTGGCCGCCTGGATGTTCGACGACGCCAGCCAATGGACGACCAGACCGACCCCGTATCGAGCAGTGGGTCGACCAGATCCTGAGCGAGATCCACGAACTGCTCTGACCCTGGCCGTCTGGATGTTCGACGACGCCAGCCAATGGACGACCAGACCGACCCCGTATCGAGCAGTGGGTCGACCAGATCCTGAGCGAGATCCACGCACTGCTCTGATCCTGGCCGCCTGGATGTTCAACGACGCCGGCCAATGGGCGACCAGACCGACCCCGTATCGAGCAGTGGGCCGACCTCATATAAAACGAGCGCCATGAGCGGCGCCAACCTCCCCTGCCGGTAGCCTGCGCTCGGGCTGCCGGGCGCATAAATCGCACCGATTTTCTCGTTTGGTATCATCGGCTGACGCTATAGCGACTTTTTGCTTCTGGTCTGCAACAATGAGGTCGACACCCCATAACAACACAACGCCGGGTGTCGGAAGCAAACGGACAGACCAGAAAAGGATATTCTATGACTTCATTCTCCCTGTTGGCCCCCGCCATCGCCCGCGACGTGCTCGATCACGCGCTGGCGCTGGGTGCCGACTTCGCCGAGCTGTTTGTGGAGCGCAAGCGCCGCAGCCAGCTCAGCCTGCTCTCCAGCCAGATAGAGAACATCAGCGGTGGTCTCGACTTCGGTATCGGCGTTCGCCTGTGCTACGGCCACAAGGTGCTCTACGGCTACACCAATCTGGCCGATCGCAACGAGCTCTTGCGCATCGTTACCCTGCTGGCGGCCAAGGACAGGCGTGACCCCGTGGTCACCGCCACTGCCTTTGACTTCACCCGCCTGACCGACCGCAACCCCATCGCTCTGCCGCTGTCGGCCGACAAGCTGCTGGAGCAGAAGATCGCCTACCTGCATGCCATGGACGCTACGGCCCGCGCCGAGAACGACAAGGTGAGCCAGTTCTCGGGCAACGTGCTCGGCTGGGAGCAGGAGGTGGAGATCTTCAACAGCGAAGGGGTGCAGGTGAGCGATCGCCGCCACTACAACCGCATCATGGCCCAGACCATCGCCCTGGACGGGGGCGAGCAGAGTGTAGGTTATGAAGCCCCCGGTGCCATGAAGGGATGGGAGCATGCCGAGAGCATCGATCCCCGCGAGCTGGCTCTCACCGCCACCCGCCAGGCACTGGTGAAGCTGGGTGCCGCCCCCTGCCCGAGCGGCAAGCTGCCGGTCATCATGGAGAGCGGCTTTGGCGGCGTCATCTTCCACGAGGCGTGCGGTCACCTGCTGGAGACCACCTCGGTGGCCAAGAAGGCCTCCGTGTTCCACGACAAGATGGGCCAGCTCATCGCCAATCCGGCGGTCAGTGCGGTGGACGAGGGCTTGCAGGGCAACGCCTGGGGCTCCATCAACGTCGATGACGAGGGGATGGCGACCCAGCACACCCAGCTCATCAAGGACGGCGTGCTGACCGGCTTCCTGGTGGACAGAATGGGGGCCCTTCGCACCGGCTACGCCCGCACCGGTTCCGGGCGCCGGGAATCCTACAAGTTCGCCCCTGCCTCCCGCATGCGCAACACCTATATCGAACCGGGCAACTACAGCCTCGACGACATGCTGGCAACCGTGGAGCACGGCATCTATGCCAAGCGGATGGGGGGGGGCTCTGTGCAGCCCGGTACCGGCGAGTTCAATTTCAACGTGCAGGAGGCCTACCTCATCGAGGGGGGCAGGATCACCCGGCCCCTCAAGTCGGCCACCCTGATCGGCACCGGCCCGCAGGTATTGAAGGAGATCTCCATGGTGGGGCGCGATCTGGCCCTCTCCGCCGGCATGTGCGGCTCGGTCTCCGGATCCATTCCCGCCTCGGTCGGCCAACCGCCGCTCAAGGTTGACAGCATTCTGGTCGGAGGGAACGCCTGATGAACATCCATTACACTCTGTGCGGTTCCATCTCCCGCCTCATTCGCGTTTCAGTCAGCCCGTCGCCGCTCAAGGTTGACAATATCCTGGTCGGAGGGAACGCCTGATGAGCCAACTCGACATGAACCAACTGCTTGCCCGTCTATTGGACCAGGTCGCCGATCTGGGTGCCGAGGCAGACGTCATCGCCAATCAGGAGAAGGCCTTCTCCCTCAAGGCCGACAAGGGCGAGCTCAGTGAATACAAGGTCACCAGCAGCCAGCAGATCGGCATTCGCCTCATCAAGGAAGGCCGGGTCGGCATCGCCTATTCCGAGTCCCTCGACGCGTCGGCCCTGGACGCCATGGTGCAGGATGCGCTCGATGCGAGCCGCTTCGCCAAGGTGGACCCGGATCAGCGCATCACAGTGCAGCAGAGCAGGCTCATCACCGACTGCGCCGAGATACATCAGGCCGACACCACGGCGGTGGAAGAGAAGATCGCCCTGACCCTGTGCCTCGAGTCCGACATGCTGGCCCTGCCGGACGTGACCGGCGCCCCCTACAACGGCTTCTTCGAGGGGGAGAGCCGCCTCTGGCTTGCCAACAGCCAGGGCAGCCTCTGTGAACATCAGGAATTCAGCGTCGGCTGCCACAGCTCCGCTCTCATCGAGCGGGAGGGCCGCCAGTCCATGCACTACCAGGGACAGTACGCACGGCGCTTCGACGAGTTGGAGAGCCAGCCTCTCATCCGCCAGATCCACGCCGTGGCCGATGGCCTGCTGATGGGTGAGGCGGTGCCGAGCGGTCGCTACAGCGTCATCTTCAGCACCCACTGCTTTGCCAGCCTGTTTGGCTGCTTCCAGTCCGCCCTGTCTGGCAAGTGGGCCCAGCAGGGGATCAACCCCTGGCGCGACAAGCTGGGCCAAAGCGTGGCGTCTCGCTGGCTCACCCTGGAGAGCCGTGCCTATATGCCGGGGGGCATGAAGATCAAGGCGTTTGACGGCGAAGGAGCCGCCACCTCGGATCTCCTGCTCATCGGCGAGGGGGAGCTCAAGACCCTGCTGCACAACAGCGCCACCGCCCGCCACTTCGGCGTGACGAGCAACGGTGCAGCCGCCCGCAGTGCCCGCAGTGCCCTGGACGTGGCCCCTCGTCACCTGGTGTTCGGGCTCGGCCCCCACGACGAGGCCGAGGTACAAAGCGGTGAGTACCTGGAGCTGGTCAAGCTGGACGGCTTGCACTCCGGGGCCGATGCGGTGAGCGGCGACTTCTCGTTCGGCGCCTCCGGCTTCCTCTGCCGAAATGGCGAGCGCGTGGCGCCGGTACGCGGCATCACGGTGGCAGGCAACTTCTATCGCCTGCTCGGGGAGCTGGAAGCGGTCGGCAACCAGCTGCACCACGACGATGGCAAGGACTTCTATGCCCCGCTGATCCGCTTTGGCGGGCTCAGCATTGCCGGCAAATAAGAGGGGGAGCCTTACTCGGCTCTTCCCCCTTCAAGCGGCGCCATCAGGCGCCGCTTTTTTTATCCATGGCGCCCCCCGACAGCCACTTCTAACCTCAAAGAGCCACCGACCGCGTTGGCCGGGAACTCTGGAGAATACGACGATGGACAACACCCTGGTCTGGGCCGATATTCCGACACGGGATCTGGATCGCGCCATGGACTTCTACTCGGCCCTGCTCGATGTGCAGGTCACCCCCATCCAGGAAGAGACCATGCGCTTTGCCATGCTGCGCCACGACGGCAGCAACGCGGCGGCCTGTCTCGGCCCCATGGACAAATATCACCAGCCCGGCGGTGCCGGTCCCCTCATCTATCTCTCCCTCGGTGACAGGCTGCAGGAGGCGGAGCTGCTGGTCCCCCGGCTCGGCGGGCGGGTGCTGGAGCCTCTGCACAGCATCGGCAGCGGTCATGGCTCCAGAGTCATCATCGAGGATACCGAAGGCAACTGGCTGGCCCTCTATGCCCCACCAGCCAGCTGACGTCCGGATACGCAGAAACAACAACGGCGACCTGATGGTCGCCGTTGTTGTTTAACTGTACTTGCCGGCCATTACGCCTCTGGATTGAGGCGGGTCGGGATGCCGGTACGCTGTTCCAGCACCTGCTTGACCACGTTGGAATCGCTGTCAGCGTGGGCGATGAAGCGGGTGGTCGCCGGGGTCATGGGCAGCGGCACGGAGGCGGTGGAGTTGAACTCTTCCTCGGTGCGCGACAGCGGCTCGTGCACTTCCATGTAGCGACCGCCATCCGGCTCGACCGTGGTCTTGACCGGCTGGTTGACGAACTGGACGCGGGTGCCGACCGGCACGTGATCGAACAGGAACTTGATGTCGTCGGCGCGCAGGCGCACGCAGCCGCTGCTCACCCGCAGACCGATGCCGAAGGTGGCGTTGGTGCCGTGGATGGCGTACAGGTTCCCGATGTAGAGCGCGTGCAGGCCCATGGGGTTGTCCGGGCCGGCCGGCCAGACCGCGGGCAGGGTCTTGCCCTGGGCGGCGTAGCGGCGACGGATATTCTCGGTCGGGGTCCAGGTCGGGTTGGCACGCTTGCGCTCAACCTTGGTGATCCAGTTCTCAGGGGTGTTGACCCCGAGCTGGCCGATGCCGATGGGCAGCACATGCACCACGTTCTTGCCCTTCGGGTAGTAGTAGAGACGCATCTCCGCCACGTTGATGACGATCCCTTCGCGGGGAGCGTTGGGCAGGATCAGCTGATGGGGAATGATCAGCGTGCTGCCCGCCTTGGGCAGGTAGGGGTCGACGCCCGGGTTGGCTTCCATGATGTTGGTCAGACCCAGCTGGAAGTCGGAGGCGATCTGCTCCAGCGGACGGTTGTCTGCGGGCACCACGTATTCCTGGTTCTCACCGATCAGGCGGCTGTTGGCTGCAGGCAGCTGGTATTCAACGGCGGCGGCCTGCTGGCTGACCAGCGCCAGCGTACATAAAAGAGCCGAAGCGGCAATGCGAAGGGGATTCATAAAATTCCTGTATGGTTTCCTGTTCCTGTGGGCCTTTGCCCTGCTCATCATCGGTCTCTTGTGGGCCCGTCACCGGGGACCAACAACCGAGCGCGCATTCTTTCCCGAGCAGGGCAAAATTTCAACTTGGAGATGGTCTTTTTCGCCGAAAAGATCCATTTCACAGCCAACTCGGGGGCATCTTTCACCCCTTGCACTCTAGCAACCCCAGTCTGAGCGTAAAATGAACATGGCGCAGGCATGCCAAGGCCGCCCCAAATTGCATGACGAGGCGGTCACGAGTACAATCTCGCACCCCGTATATCCGGAGTATCGAGTCACCTCCTGCTCCGATGTACCCCCATCGGATGGGCGTGCGTCGAAGACGGTCGCGCCACCGATGAACCCACACGACGCCATCAGGTGGCGCCGTCCTGATTTGCAATCAGATAAAAGAGTCCAACATGTTCAGACCAGAATTGCTCTCCCCTGCCGGGACCCTCAAGAACATGCGCTACGCCTATGCCTATGGCGCAGACGCCGTCTATGCGGGCCAGCCGCGCTACAGCCTGCGGGTGCGCAACAACGAATTCGATCACGAGAATCTGCAGCTCGGCATCAACGAGGCCCATGCCCTCGGCAAGCAGTTCTATGTGGTGGCCAACATCCAGCCCCACAACTCCAAGCTCAAGACCTTCATCCGCGACATGCGCCCCGTGGTGGAGATGAAGCCGGACGCCCTCATCATGTCCGACCCCGGCCTCATCATGATGATGCGCGAAGCCTTCCCCGACATGCCTATCCACCTCTCGGTGCAGGCCAACGCGGTCAACTGGGCCACGGTGAAGTTCTGGCATCAGATGGGCCTGACCCGTGCCATCCTCTCCCGCGAGCTGTCTCTCGACGAGATCGAGGAGATCCGCATGCAGGTGCCGGAGATGGAACTGGAAGTCTTCGTCCACGGGGCGCTGTGCATGGCCTACTCCGGCCGCTGCCTGCTCTCCGGCTACATCAACAAGCGTGACCCCAACCAGGGTACCTGCACCAACTCCTGCCGCTGGGAGTACAAGGTGCACGAGGGCAAGGAAGATGACGTGGGCCAGATCGTCCACCGCCAGGAGCCCATCGCCGTACAAAAGGTGGATCCGACCCTGGGCGCAGGCAAGCCGACCGATGCCCTGGTGCTGCTGGAGGAGTCCAACCGCCCGGGCGAGTTCATGACTGCGTTTGAAGACGAGCACGGTACCTACATCATGAACTCCAAGGATTTGCGCGCCGTCGAGCACGTCGAGCGCCTGACCAAAATGGGCGTTCATTCCCTGAAAATCGAAGGCCGTACCAAGTCCTTCTACTATTGCGCCCGTACCGCCCAGGTCTATCGCAAGGCCATCGACGATGCGGTGGCTGGCCGTCCGTTCGATCCGACCCTGATGGGCACCCTCGAGAACCTGGCCCACCGCGGCTACACCGAGGGCTTCCTGCGCCGTCACAACCACAGCGAATACCAGAACTACGACTACGGTTACTCCGTCTCCGACACCCAGCAGTTCGTCGGCGAGATCACCGGTCGCAACGGTGACATGGTCGAGGTCGAGGTGAAGAACAAGTTCCTGCTGGGCAACAGCCTGGAGCTGATGACCCCCCAGGGCAACCTCAGCTTCAACCTGGAGCAGATGCAGAACCGCAAGGGCGAGCTCATCGACACCGCACCGGGTAACGGCCACGTGGTCTACGTGCCGGTTCCCAAGGAGATCGACGTGAATTACGGCATCCTGCTGCGCAACCTCGGCGAGCGCGAGGATACCCGTCAACCTCACTCGGCGGCCTGAGATGGCACTGCTCATCACCGACAAGTGCATCAACTGTGACATGTGCGATCCGGAGTGTCCGAACCAGGCCATCACCCTGGGGAGCAAGATCTACGAGATAGACCCGGATCGCTGCACCGAATGCGTCGGCCACTATGAGAAGCCGACCTGCATCAGCGTCTGCCCTATCGACTGCATCATCTGGGATCCCGCCCATGTGGAGACCGAAGATCAGTTGATGGAGAAGTTCGTGCGGATGCACAGGCAGTAGCTGTAGCACCTGCATCAGCGTCTGCGCCCCATGGACGGCATCCTCCGGGATCCCGTCCATAGGGTGGAGACCGAAGATCAGTTGATGGAGAAATTCGTGCGGATGCACAGGCAGTCAGGGTCTGACACTCGTGGTGTGCATTATCCAGAAATAGAAAAAGCCGGGCATGCCCGGCTTTTTCTATTGCGCTGCCCTTCCCTCAGGGTTTGACCAGTTTTTGCAGCGCCTCGAGTTCGCGCTGGGCTTCCAGCAACTCGGCCTGGGACTCCTCCAGCTTGGACTGCTTCTTGGCAATCTTGTCCGGCTTGCCCGATACCCGTGCGCTCTGCAACTCGGCCAGCCGCTCTTCCACTTCTTCCCTCTGCTTGACTACCTTGCGTTGCTGCTCCTCAAGGAGCCCGGCATCGGTACAATGGGCCTCCAGGTTGCGCAGTGCCCGCTCAAGGCCGGCTACCTGCTCCTGGTTGTTGTGCGCCCTGGCGAACGCAAGCTGATCCGTCACGGCCTGCTGTCTGGCCTTGCAGCCGATGTTTTCACTACCATAGGCTTGTCCGGCCAACAACAATAAGCCTATTCCGGCGATCTTCCACATAACAACCTCTTTGTTCTGTCATACTGGATGGCCGTCCATGAGACCTGACTCCCTGTGTGAGGTCAAGACACACGGTGCCGGGCTACGACAGAGTGTGCTCTGCATCATGCCGGGCCGCTTTCGCCGAGGCTACAATGGCCCTTTCAATCAGGAGAGCCACATGACCCAACACATTCTCATCATTGCCAACGGCGCCCCCTATGGCAGCGAGTCCCTGTTCAATGCCCTGCGCCTCGGCATCGCCCTCAAAGAGGAGGGAAAGGTAGACCTCAACCTCTTCCTGATGTCGGATGCCGTCACTGCGGCCCTCGCCGGGCAGGCTCCGGCCGAGGGCTACAACCTGCGCCAGATGCTGGAGATACTGCTGGCTCAGGGCACCCGGATCCGGCTTTGCAAGAGCTGCACCGATGCGCGCGGCATCACCCCGCTACCCCTTGTCGAGGGCATAGAGATAGGCACCCTCCCCTTGCTGGCCCAATGGACTCTGGCCGCCGACAAGGTGCTGACCTTCTAGCCGTCAGGGCCCGGCCCGGACCAGCGCAGGGCGCGAGGTCCGGGTACTCAGACCATAGAGCATCAGGATCACCAGGCAGAGCAGCGCCATCAGGGCGTAAAGCCAGCTCCCGCCCCAGTGGGCCAGCACCCAGCCTCCCAGCAAGGCCCCCATGGCCACCCCGAGTCCGGAGACGGAGGCCGCCCCGAAATAGCTCCCCTTCAAATGACCAGGCGCCATCTGATCGATCAGCACATTGAGCAAGGGGAAGAGGATGCACTCCCCGACGCTCAGGAGGATCACCGCCACTATCCAGTGCCACCAGATGGCGGTATCCCCCAGCGCAAACTGCAACTGGGCGCCGAGAAAGAGCGCCACCCCGAGTTGCAGCTTGCGCCGCGTGGACCAGCGGGCAGTCAGGTGCAGCAGGGGGAACTGCAGCATCACTATGGTCAGCGCATTGGTCGTCACCAGCCAGCCGATGAGCCGCTCCACCTCCGGCGTCCCCGCGCGGGTCAGATACTGGATGAGGGGCGACTCGAACTGGGCGTAGACCAGCATCAGCAGCAGATTGGCCATGATCAGCAGCAGAAACCCCCTGTCCTGCCAGAGCACCCGCAGCACAGCACGCATGCCGGGCCCGGCCGCCTGGCTGGTGTGGCAACCCGCCAGCCTGAACCCGATGACAAAGACGATACCAAGCAGCAGATAGCTGGCACTGAGCAACAGGAAGGTCTCCTGACGCGCGCTCAGGCCATAGGTGACGCCGAGCAGAGGACCGATGGCCGCCCCCAGGTTGAGCAGGAAATAACGCAGGTGCAGCGCCAGCTCACGGGCTTTGGGCTCGGCCAGATTGTCGGCCATCAGTGCCTTGCCCGGTGAGTCGATGAGACCGTAGGAGAGTCCGCTGCCGATCACCCCGAGTGCCAGCCAGCCCACCTGGTGGGAGAGGCCGAGCAGGGCCACGCTGGCGGCGGAAACCAGGCAGCCGAACAGCAGGATGTTGCGCCGCCCCCATTTGTCCGAGAGCCAGCCGCCATAGAAGCTGACGAGAGTGGAAAGCGCCGCCGTGGCCCCCAGGATGGCGCCTATCAGGGTCGCCGAAAGTCCGTAGTCACGGTAGAGCAGGATGGAGAGAAAGGGCCAGACCATGAAGAAGGTGGTACGCACCATGAAAGTGCCCAGGATGACGATCCAGACCAGGGAAGGAAACTGTCTGAGGTAGGCCCATGACATGCTGCAATTCCTTTTGCCAACGAAGCGGGGTCGTCCCTTATATCAAGGGGCGCCAAAAGGAACAAGGAGACAATCTGCGCCATGCCGGGCGACAGGCACAAAAAAGCCGACCCAAGGGTCGGCTCTTTCACATACGGCAGCCTTATTCGGCAGCCGGCTCTTCGACGGCAACGGCAGCAGGAGCAGCAGCCGCTTCGGTCGGTGCGTTCGCTTCCTTGATGGAGAGACGCACACGGCCCTGACGGTCCACTTCCAGTACCTTCACCTTCACCACGTCACCGATTTTCAGGAAGTCGGCCACGTTCTGCACGCGGGCATCGGTGATCTGGGAGATGTGCACCAGACCGTCTTTACCCGGCAGGATGTTGACGAAGGCGCCGAAGTCAGCCAGGCGCACGACCTTGCCTTCGTAGATGCGGTTCACTTCGATCTCGGCGGTGATGGCCTCGATGCGGCGGATCGCTTCCATGGCGGCTTCGTTGGCCACGGCGGAGATGCGAACGGTACCGTCATCATCCAGCTCGATGTTGGTGCCGGTCTCTTCGGTCAGTGCACGGATCACGGAACCACCCTTGCCGATCACGTCCTTGATCTTCTCAGGATTGATCTTGATGGTGTGGATGCGCGGTGCGAAATCGGAGATCTGAGCACGGGGAGCCTGGATAGCTTCGTCCATCACTTTCAGGATGTGCAGACGAGCGCCACGAGCTTGCTTCAGGGCAATCTCCATGATCTCTTTGGTGATGCCTTCGATCTTGATGTCCATTTGCAGCGCGGTCACACCTTCGCTGGTACCGGCTACCTTGAAGTCCATGTCGCCCAGGTGATCTTCGTCACCCAGGATGTCGGACAGCACGACGAAACCTTCTTCTTCCTTCACCAGACCCATGGCGATACCGGCAACGGAGGCCTTGATCGGCACACCGGCATCCATCAGCGCCAGGGAGGAACCACAGACAGACGCCATGGAGGAGGAGCCGTTGGATTCGGTGATTTCAGAGACCACGCGCACCACGTACGGGAACTCGGCGGCGCTCGGCATCACGGCAGCAACGCCGCGCTTGGCCAGACGGCCGTGACCGATCTCACGACGCTTCGGGCTGCCCATCATGCCGGTCTCGCCGACGCAGTAGGGCGGGAAGTTGTAGTGCAGCATGAAGCGATCGGCGCGGTTGCCGGTCAGCTCGTCGATGTTCTGGGCGTCACGCTCGGTACCCAGCGTGGCCACCACGATGGCCTGAGTTTCACCACGGGTGAACAGGGCAGAACCGTGGGCACGGGGCAGGATGCCGGTACCGACGGAGAGGGCGCGGATCATTTCCGGATCGCGACCGTCGATACGCGGCTCACCACGTACTACGCGACCACGGACGATGCGGCTCTCCAGGCTGTGGAACTCTTCGCCGATCTTCTTGGCATCTTCTTCCACGCCGGATGCGATGACTTGCTCGACCACGCGGCCCTTGATGGCTGCGATGGTTTCGTAACGAACAGCCTTCTCGGTGATGCGGTAGGCTTCACCCAGTTCAGCTGTGGCCAGTTCGGCAACTTTGGCTTTCAGCGCTTCGTTGACGGCAGGCGGGGTCCAGTCCCAGGGCTTGGTACCGACGTCGGCAGCGAATTCGTTGATGGCGTTGATCACGGTCTGCATCTGCTCGTGACCGTAGACCACGGCGCCCAGCATCACCTCCTCGGAGAGGATGGCCGCTTCGGACTCCACCATCAGCACCGCATTGGCAGTACCGGCAACCACCAGATCCAGATCGCTCTGGGGCAGTTCGGTGGTGGTCGGGTTCAGCACGTACTGGCCGTTCATGTAACCCACGCGGGCTGCACCGATCGGGCCGCCGAACGGGATGCCGGAGATGGCCAGGGCCGCGGAGGCACCGATCATGGCAACGATGTCGGGAGAAACGGCCGGGTTCACGGACATGACGGTGGCAACCACCTGAACCTCATTGAGGAAGCCTTCCGGGAACAGCGGACGGATGGGACGGTCGATCAGACGGGAGATGAGGGTCTCACCCTCGCTCGGACGGCCTTCACGACGGAAGAAACCACCCGGGATACGACCAGCAGCATAGGTACGCTCCTGATAGTTGACGGTCAGCGGGAAGAAATCACGGCCGTGATCGGCCTCTTTCTTGCCAACGACAGTCACGAAGACACAGGTATCGTCCATGCTGACCATGACGGCCGCAGTGGCTTGACGGGCCATCACACCGGTTTCCAGTGTGACGGTGTGTTGACCGTACTGGAATGACTTTACAATAGGATTCACGTGAGTTTCCTTTTAACAATTTGGCGCTTTAAATTCGCGTGCAAGTATACTTGATTCGCATCAAAAGGTAAGCGCGGACGTCAATTCTGTGAGGCAGGCAACGGCCTGCATCCTGTTTGAAACGGGCAATAAAAAAGGCTATGTCCCAATTACGTGTTGCATCGGGTGCCCTAGCGCCTCATGCAAACACATCTTGGTATTTACCTCCCTGCCGTAACGTTCCAGCATCCTGCGCCAGCCCAGATAATTCCTCAGGTAGTGGGTTGCGACTCCATGGAATCGTTCCATCCACTCCTTCAACCGCCGGTGATATCCGTTCACATGCTGGATGTGGTATGCCCCAATGACTCGCTCACCTCGACGGTTGTACACCACCTGATGTGTTATGCCCCGCGCTTGGCTGAAACTGGCATA
>NZ_JBFODF010000036.1:0-129086 GCF_040908165.1 Aeromonas sp. R6-1 | reverse complement strand
GGAAGGCTGGCGTATCCATGATGAAGGTCCTTGCGGTGATGACCTACTTCCAGATTAGCCTTCCAACACATAATTGGGACAGCGCCATAAAAAAGGGGAACCTCGCGGTTCCCCTTTTTTGCGAAATCTGATGGTCGATTAACGACGCAGACCCAGCTTGGCGATCAGAGCAGCGTAACGCTGAACGTCTTTACGCTTCAGGTAGTCCAGCAGCTTACGACGCTGGGAAACCATGCGCAGCAGACCGCGACGACCGTGGTGATCCTTGGCGTGCTCCTTGAAGTGACCTTGCAGATGGTTGATCTGGGCAGTCAGCAGGGCAACTTGCACTTCGGGGGAACCGGTGTCGTTGGCGCCACGAGCGTTGTCGGCAACGATTTGAGCTTTGATCTCAGCATTTAGAGACATGGTATTACTCCAGTAGAGTGTTTAAAGGTTCACAGCCAATCTCTAATTCAGCCGTGAAATGAGGGCGGTATCATAATCGTCCCCGCCCCTTTTCGCAACGGGAAAGACGCGTGACAGACCGATACCGCCTGAGGATCACTCCTCGTCGTGGTAGCGAACCAGACGCTTGGGCGCCACGCGCCCCTCGTCATCGATCTCGCCAACCCCGATGAATTCGCGCTCCGGGCCAACCGTCATGCGGACCTGGCCACTTTGGGGGCTACCTGCCACCTGCACGGCCTGACCCTGGTTCACATAGGCGGCCACGGCGACCAGCATGTTCACCTCGGGCAGAGAGGCCACGGCGGTGTCCATCGGCAGCAACAGGGGATCCAGCTGCTCCCGCGGCGGAATGCTTTCGGCCTTGGCCTGCTCGAAGATACACTCGAGCTGCTCCAGGGTCAGCATCCGCTCATAGGGGTAGCTCGCCACCTGGGTGCGACGCAGCTGGGTGACGTGAGCGCCACAGCCCAGCACTTCCCCCAGATCGTCCACCAGGGAACGGATATAGGTACCCTTGCTGCAATGCACTTCCAGCTTCACCTCGTCCCCCTCGAAGCCGAGCAGTTTGAGTTCGAAGATGGTGATGGGACGGGCTTCCCGCTCGATCTCGATCCCTTCACGGGCATATTCGTAGAGCGGGCGGCCGTTGTGCTTGAGGGCGGAGTACATGGACGGCACCTGCATGATGGGGCCGCGGAACTGGTCCAGCGCCTCGATCAGGGTACCCACGGCCACATTCACCGGGCGGGTGGAGACCACCTCGCCGTCGGAGTCGCTGGTATTGGTGCGCTCGCCCAGCTTGGCGGTCACCTCATAGCGCTTGTCCGCTTCCAGCAGATACTGGGAGAACTTGGTGGCCTCCCCGAGGCAGATCGGCAACATGCCGGTGGCCAGGGGGTCCAGGGCGCCGGTATGGCCAGCCTTGGCGGCGTTGTAGATCCGCTTGACCTTCTGCAACACATCGTTGGAAGTCAGGCCGGTCGGTTTGTCCAGCAGCAGGATGCCGTGTACGTCACGGCCTTTGAAACGACGTCTACGAGACATCTCAGGCGTTATCCTCAGTCGTGTCATCCGGTGCGGATTGCTCTTCGTCACGACCGGCTTCAGTCATGCGACGCTTGTCTTCACGCACAGTGTTGGTCACCAGGTTGGAGAGGCGCATCCCCTCGACCAGGGTCTGGTCGTAGTAGAAACGCAGCTCGGGCACCACCCGCAGACGCATGGCGCTGCCCAGCAGGCTGCGGATGTAACCGGCAGCCTCGGTCAGGCCCTTGAGCCCTTCCTTGATGCGCTCGGCGTCATTCTCCAGTTGCAAGAAGGTGACATAAACCTTGGCATAGTTGAGGTCCTTGGAGACCTCCACGTCGGAGACGGTCACCATGCCGATGCGCGGGTCTTTCACCTCGCGCTGCAGGATCAGCGCGATTTCACGCTGGATCTGCTGTCCGACCCGACGGGTCCGGCTGAATTCTCTGGCCATATTCTATCCTGCGATAAAAGGGGGCCGCGGCCCCCTATTTTGTCTAACGCTCGGCTTACAGAGTCCGTTGGATTTCAACGGTCTCGTACACCTCGATCTGGTCGCCTTCGCGCACGTCGTTGTAGTTCTTGACCGCGATACCACACTCGTAGCCGTTGCGAACTTCGTTGACGTCATCCTTGAAGCGGCGCAGGGATTCCAGCTCGCCTTCATAGATAACCACGTTGTCACGCAGAACGCGAATGCGGTTGGAACGCTTGACCACACCTTCGGTGACCATACAGCCGGCAACGGCGCCGAACTTCGGCGACTTGAAGACGCTACGCACTTCAGCCAGACCGATGATCTCCTGACGATACTCAGGAGCCAGCTTGCCGCTCATGGCCTGCTTCACTTCGTCGATCAGGTCATAGATGACGGAGTAGTAACGCAGATCCAGGCTCTCGGATTCGATGACCTTGCGCGCAGAAGCGTCGGCACGGACGTTGAAGCCCACCAGAATGGCGCTGGAAGCCGCGGCCAGGGTCGCGTCGGTTTCGGTGATGCCACCTACGCCGGAACCCACGATCTTCACCTTCACTTCGTCGGTGGAGAGTTTGACCAGCGCATCGCAGATCGCTTCCACAGAGCCTTGTACATCGGCCTTGATCACCACGTTCACTTCGGACACTTCGCCCTCGGTCATGTTGGCAAACATGTTTTCCAGCTTGGCCTTCTGCTGGCGAGCCAGCTTGACTTCGCGGAACTTGCCCTGACGGTAGAGCGCCACTTCACGGGCTTTCTTCTCGTCACGCACGACCGTGGCTTCGTCACCGGCAGAGGGAACACCGGACAGACCCAGAATTTCCACTGGCAGAGAGGGACCTGCTTCCTTGATCTCGCGACCCAGTTCGTCACGCATGGCGCGAACCCGGCCGTATTCGAGACCGCACAGCACGATGTCGCCCTGACGCAGAGTACCTTCCTGTACCAGCACGGTGGCAACCGGACCACGACCTTTATCCAGGAAGGATTCGATCACGACGCCGTTGGCCATGCCGTCAACCACGGCTTTCAGCTCCAGGACTTCGGCCTGGATCAGGATGGCTTCCAGCAGGTCGTCGATGCCTTCGCCAGACTTGGCGGAGACGTGCACGAACTGGCAATCGCCACCCCAGTCTTCGGACATGACGTTGTAACGGGCCAGCTCGGTCTTGACGCGATCCGGATCCGCTTCAGGCTTGTCGATCTTGTTCACCGCAACAACCAGCGGCACACCGGCCGCCTTGGCGTGCTGGATAGCTTCGATGGTTTGCGGCATCACGCCGTCGTCAGCTGCAACAACCAGCACCACGATGTCGGTCGCCTTGGCACCGCGAGCACGCATGGAGGTAAACGCCGCGTGACCCGGGGTATCCAGGAAGGTGATCATCCCGCTGTCGGTCTGTACGTGGTACGCACCGATGTGCTGGGTAATGCCACCGGCTTCGCCCGCGGCGACCTTGGCTTTACGGATATAGTCCAGCAGCGAGGTCTTGCCGTGGTCGACGTGACCCATGATGGTCACGACCGGCGCACGCGGCTTGGCTTCGGAGGTCTCGTCACGATCGCTAAGTACCGCCTCTTCCAGCTCGTTCTCACGGCGCAGCACTACCTTGTGACCCATCTCCTCGGCGACCAGCTGAGCGGTCTCCTGGTCGATCACCTGGTTGATGGTGGCCATGGCACCCATCTTCATCATCACCTTGATGACTTCAACGCCCTTGACGGCCATCTTGTTGGCGAGCTCCGCCACTGTGATGGTCTCGCCGATGACGACGTCACGGTTGACCACGGCAGCCGGCTTGTTGAAGCCGTGTTTCATGGCATTCGGCATGGCCATCTTGCCACGCTTGCCTTTGCGGGCACGGGGATCGCGGGAGTTGCGGTCATTGCGGTCGTCTTCGCGACGGCCGACTTTCTTCGGCGCCTTGGCAGCGGCAGCCGTGCGACGGCTGGTCTCTTCCTTACGATCCAACTCATCTTCGGCCGCTTGCGCGTGCTTGTTGGTGGTCAGATGGTAATCGCTGCTCTCTTTGGCGCGAGCCGCTTCTTCTTCAGCCCAGCGGGCCGCATTCTGTTCCGCCATGATGCGAGCCTCTTCGGCTTTCTTCGCGGCGAGTTCTTCAGCTTTTTGCAAAGCTGTCTGTTCCTGTTGGCGCTTCAGTTCTTCTGCTTCGCGCTTGGCCATCTTTTCTGCCTCTTGCTGAGCTGTGCTACCGGCTGCTTTGGCGGGCTGTTGAGCCTGTCGAGCCTTCTGTTGTGCCTCGATCCGCGCCTTTTCCTCAGCTTCACGACGAGCCTGCTCAGCCTCACGGCGAGCCTTCTCTTCAGCGTCGAGGCGGGCCTTCTCTTCGGCCTCGCGACGAGCTTTTTCTTCTGCTTCCAAACGCGCTGTTTCCTCGGCTTCCGCCTGGCGCTGTTCATCTTCCAGCGCCGAGCGTCTTACATAGGTGCGAGACTTGCGCACTTCTACCTGCACTTCCTTGTTCTTGCCACCAGACCCCTGAACACTCAGAGTGCTCTTGGTCTTGCGCTGCAAGGTCATGCGAGCAGGTGCGGTGACCTCGTCACCTCCATGCTGTTTCTTCAGATGTGCCAGCAGAGTCTGTTTCTCAGACTCGCTGACCATGTCGTCGGCCTTGCTCTTCACGATGCCGGCATCGACAAACTGCTGGAGAAGACGATCAACCGGCGTGTCGATGTCAGTGGCAAGTTGCTTAACTGATACTTCTGCCATTCATTTTCCTCCGTTTGACCTTATTCAGACTGCTCTTCTCCGAACCAACAGATATTGCGAGCAGCCATAATGAGCTCACCAGCCTTCTCGGCGGTCAACTCTTCGATGTCGGCAAGGTCATCGATACCTTGCTCTGCCAAATCTTCCAGGGTGCCGACACCGCGAGCGGCCAGGGCATAGGCCATTTCACGGCCAAGGCCGGAGAGATTGAGCAGTTCTTCGGAAGGCTCGACGCCTTCAAAGGATTCTTCTTTGGCCAGGGCCTTGGTGGTCAGGGCATCCTTGGCACGCTTGCGCAGCTCTTCGACCATGTCTTCATCCAGACCGTCGATGGCCAGCAGCTCGTTGACCGGGACGAAGGCGATCTCTTCCAGGGTGGAGAAGCCCTCTTCCATCAGCAGGCCGGCGAAATCGTCGTCGATATCGAGGGTGCTGGTGAACAGCGTCAGGATGCGGTCGTTCTCGGCCTGGTGCTTGGCACGCATGTCCTCGACGGTCATCACGTTCAGTTCCCAACCGGTCAGCTGGGAGGCCAGACGCACGTTCTGACCGTTGCGGCCGATGGCCTGGGCCAGGTTGGCGGCTTCCACGGCGATGTCCATGGTGTGGTTGTCTTCATCAACGATGATGGAAGCCACATCGGCTGGCGCCATGGCGTTGATCACGTATTGGGCCGGGTTGTCATCGTACAGCACGATGTCGGCACGCTCACCGCTCAGCTCGGCGGAGACGGCCTGAACGCGGGCACCACGCATGCCGATACAGGCACCGATCGGGTCGATACGACGATCGTTGGTCTTGACCGCGATCTTGGCGCGGGAACCCGGATCACGGGCGGCGCCCATGATTTCGATCATCTCTTCGCCGATTTCCGGCACTTCGATGCGGAACAGCTCTTTCAGGAAGTCCGGGCTGGAGCGGCTGACGAACAGCTGGGAACCACGGGCTTCCGGACGCACGGCGTAGAGCAGGCCACGGATACGATCGCCGGGACGGAAGGTCTCACGGGGCAGCATGTCGTCACGGAAGATCACGGCTTCGGCATTGCTGCCCAGATCCAGGATCACGTTGTCGCGGTTGCTCTTCTTGACCACGCCGCTGATGATGGTGCCTTCCTTGTCCTTGAACTGGTCAACGACCTGGGAACGCTCGGCCTCGCGCACTTTCTGCACGATGACCTGCTTGGCGGTCTGGGTGGTGATACGGTCGAAGGTCACAGAGTCAATCTGGTCTTCAACATAGTCGCCGATCTGGATATCCGGCTGCTCGATCTGAGCGGCTTCGAGAGTGATTTCCCCGTACGGGTTCTCCATGGAAGCCTGATCGGCCACCACGACCCAACGGCGATAGGTGTCGTAGTCACCGGTCTTGCGATCGATCTCGACACGCACTTCAATCTCGCCTTCGTATTTTTTCTTGGTCGCAGTCGCCAGCGCAGTCTCCAGAGCCTGGAAAATCTTCTCGCGGGGGACAGCCTTCTCGTTGGACACAGCGTCAACGACCAGCAAAATCTCTTTATTCATATCCGATAGCCTCGTTAACCAAAGTTCGGCACTATGTTCGCTTTTTGGATATTGGTGAAAGCCAACACCTCGTTCTTACCATCTACCGTCAGAGTGATCATGTCCCCCTGCACGGCTTTGATTACGCCTTTGAACTTGCGGCGGTTGTTTGTTGCCATCCGAAGCGTTACCGCCGCCTCCTGGCCAACGTATTTTTCGAACTGGGCGACCTTGAACAGTGGACGATCCAGACCCGGGGAAGACACCTCAAGGTAGTACTCCTCGGTGATGGGATCTTCGACATCCATGATGGCGCCGACCTGGCGGCTCACCTCGGCACAGTCTTCCACCGTCACGCCTTGCTCCGAGTCGATGAAAACGCGCAAGGTCGAGTGCTTACCCGCACGGATAAACTCGATACCCCACAGTTCAAAACCCAAGGCAACGACCGGAGCCTCGAGCAGATCGGTCAAACGTTGTTCCAACGTAGCCAAAGTCACCCTCCGAAAAACGAAAAAAGGGCATATAGCCCAGATAGAAATAGATTCAGAGTAAATTGCACATAACAAAAAGCCCCGATGTCAAATCGGGGCTTGGCGCTTTACCCTGATTGTCGCCTCGCAGCGACCGCCTTCCTGAGCGTAGGAAATGCGTGAAATTTGGTTGCGGGGGCCGGATTTGAACCGACGACCTTCGGGTTATGAGCCCGACGAGCTACCATGCTGCTCCACCCCGCGTCCGAAATCGTGCGAGATTATAGCCACTTCACTCTCGTGAGACAAGACTCAGCGGCTATAACATCCCGGTTACCCGGGTTCACTGCTTAATTGGTGCCGTGGGCGGGACTCGAACCCGCACACCCTAGAGCACTACCCCCTCAAGATAGCGTGTCTACCAATTCCACCACCACGGCAAAACTCTTATTCGGGAACGTCAGTATCTTTCTTCACTGGCGCTTTGCTCTGTTCAACTTGTTGAGTCTGTTGCAGATTTTCCCATTCACTACCCTGCTTGACCTTGTTGCTGGACATGGAACCCAGAACCAGACTAATCAAGAAAAACAGAGTAGCCAAAATCGCTGTTGTGCGGGTCAGGAAGCTGCCTGAACCACCGGAGCCGAACACTGTGTTCGATGCCCCTGCGCCGAAGGAGGCGCCCATATCAGCCCCTTTACCTTGCTGAATCATCACCAGACCAATCAGAGCCAGCGATACCAGCAGATAAACGACCAAAAGAATCTCGTACATTTAACTTGCACCCTTTGCCGCTTCAACTATTCCTAAAAACGCCTTGCCATCAAGACTTGCCCTGCCTATCAGACCGCCATCAATATCGGGCTGCGCAAACAAATCTTGTGCATTGGTCGGTGTCACGCTCCCACCATAGATGATTCTGACTTTTTCACCTATTACCGGAGTATCCTCCGCCAAGCGACTGCGAATAAAGGAATGAACCTCTTGTGCCTGCTCGGGTGTGGCGCATTTACCTGTACCTACAGCCCAGATTGGCTCGTAGGCGATGATAGCATTATCGAAAGCCATCGCGCCATTTTTCTCTATGACGATGTCCAGTTCCTCGGCAATCACCTCAAAGGTTCTTCTTGCCTGCCTCGCCGCGCCTGACTCACCCAGACAAAGTATGGGTATCAGACCTGCTGCTCGGACTGCCGCAAACTTCTCTGCGACGATAAAACTGGTCTCACCAAAGAGACGCCTGCGCTCGGAGTGGCCAACAAGTACATATCGGCAACCTGCCTCGACCAGCATCTCACACGAGATTTCACCCGTATAAGCGCCCTGTCTGTGCTGACTCACGTTCTGAGCCCCCAGCTTCACTCTTCCCTGCTCACCGAGCAGTTCGGCCGTGAAACCGAGATGCACATGGGATGGACACAAGACCACATCTACGTCTTCATCAATGCGCTCTGTGCATTGACTCGTAAACTGCTCTAACTGCGACCTACTACCGTGTAACTTCCAGTTGGCTGCTACAAACGGCTTGCGATGTCCCATCGGCAACTCCCTTGCGAAAGCGGGGCTGATAATATCCAGAGGATGCTCAGCTGACAAGTGCTATTTTCAAATTTTCGAATCGTTTGAACAAGATACAACCAAGGCGGCTAAAAAGCCGCCTTGGTTGTTCATTAAAACGCCGATTCGACCTGTTTGGCGATGCGCTCTGCCATATCGCGCACCTGCTGTTCGTGTTCACCTTCGACCATGACCCGGATCAGGGGCTCGGTGCCGGATTTGCGCAACAGCACCCGGCCACGGCCGGCCAGTTCCAGCTCCACTGCCGCCACTTCCTGCTGAACGGCACTGGAGGTCAGCGGATCCTTGCCTTCGGCGAAGCGCACATTGACCAGCACTTGCGGGAACTTGCTCATGCCCGAACGCAATTTGGCCAGCGGCATCTCGGCACTGCGCATGGCCGTCAGCACCTGCAGGGCGGCGACGATACCATCCCCCGTGGTGGTCTGATCCAGGCAGATGATGTGACCGGAGTTTTCGCCCCCGATGCGCCAGCCCTTCTCGTTCATCATCTCAAGCACGTAGCGGTCACCCACCTTGGCACGGGCAAAGGGGATACCCAGGGTCTGAAGCGCCAGCTCCAGCCCCATGTTGGCCATCAGGGTGCCCACCACACCGCCCTTGAGGCGGCCATGGCGCAAGGCATCCCGGGCGATGATGTAAAGGATCTCATCCCCGTCGATGATGTAACCTGTGCTGTCCACCATCACCAGACGGTCGCCGTCACCGTCGAAGGCGACGCCGAGATCGGCCTTGCATTCTTGGACCTTGGCGGCCAGCGCCTCCGGTGCGGTGGAACCGACGCCGTCATTGATGTTGAGCCCATCCGGGCTGCAGCCAATGGCGATGACTTCGGCACCCAGCTCGCGGAAGACGGAAGGGGCGATGTGATAGGTGGCGCCATGACCGCAATCCACCACCATTTTCAGCCCTTCCAGGCTCAGATTGGAGGGGAAGGTGCTCTTGCAGAATTCGATATAACGACCGGCCGCATCATCGATGCGCAGCGCCTTGCCAAGCTCCGCGGACTCTACACACTTGAGTTCGTTGTCGAGCTCGGCTTCGATGGCCAGCTCGACATCATCGGGCAGCTTGGTGCCGTCGGCGGAGAAGAACTTGATGCCGTTGTCGTAATAGGGGTTGTGGGATGCACTGATGACGATACCGGCTTCGGCACGGAAGGTGCGAGTCAGGTAGGCAACCGCCGGGGTGGGCATGGGTCCCATCAATATGGCTTTGAGACCGGCGGCGGAGAGCCCCGCCTCCAGTGCCGACTCCAGCATGTAACCGGAGATACGGGTATCCTTGCCGATCAGCACCTTCTTGGTCCCTTTCTTGGAGAGCACCTTGCCGGCGGCCCAGCCCAGTTTCATGACGAAATCCGGGGTGATCGGGTATTCACCCACCTTGCCGCGCACGCCGTCGGTGCCGAAGTACTTTCTGGTCATTGTCTGTTTCTCGTTTTTCTATTTGGATATGAAATCTTGTCCCGTCATGGTCATCCAGCCTGTACGCAAGACATCCATGGTGGCCCGCACGTCGTGCACCCGGATGATCCTGGCGCCATGTTGCAACCCGATCAGGGCACAGGCCAGACTACCAGCCAACCGCTCGGCTACCGGGCGGTCAAGCAGGTTGCCTATCATAGACTTTCGTGACATGCCCACCAAGAGCGGAAGTTGGTAATCGAGCAGTGACGCCTGCTGGGCCAGCAGCTGATAGTTGTGCACCAGCGTCTTGCCAAAGCCATAGCCTGGATCCAGTACCAGATGCTCACGCGGGATACCGGCCCCCAGACAAGCGGCAATCCGCTCGTCAAAGAAGGCTCTCACCTCCCCTACCAGATCGTCATAGTGCGGCTCCACCTGCATGGTGCGGGGCTGCCCCTGCATGTGCATGAGGCATACCGGTACGCCAGCCTCGGCGGCTGCGCCCAGCGCTCCCGGCTCTTGCAAGGCGCGGACATCATTGATGAGGTGACCGCCTGCTGCACAACCCTCCCGCATGACAATCGCCTTGGAGGTATCGAGGGAGATCATCACATCCAGCTCGGCGACCATGCGCTCCACCACGGGGATGACCCTGTCCAGCTCTTCTTGTTCGCTGACGTCGGGGGCACCGGGGCGGGTCGACTCGCCACCTATATCGATAAGGGTGGCCCCATCGGCCACCATGTCGCGGGCATGACCCAACGCCAGATCGATCTGCTTGAAGCGGCCACCATCTGAAAAGGAGTCCGGCGTCACATTGAGAATCCCCATGACATGGGGACGGTCGAGAGAAAGGGTACGTCCCTTGCTGATTAACTGCATTGCTTCAACTACCTCCAACAAGAGCGGCAAACTCTTCGTGCAAAGAAAAACCCCGGGCAAGCCCGGGGTTTGTATCATGGCAACTTATTTGGCCGGAACATCGTTCGCCTTGTCGATGTCGCTCAGAGGTGCATTGCCCTCTTCAGCCGGCGCCTTGGCCTCCGGCCCGTTGTTCACGCTGGCACCACCTTGCGGGGTGTCACCGTGCTCATCATGCCAGTTGCTGGGAGCACGGACCTCGCGACGCGCCATCAGATCATCGATCTGCTTGGCATCGATGGTCTCATACTTCATCAATGCATCTTTCATGGTGTGCAGCACATCCATGTTGTCCAGCAGGATCTGCTTGGCACGATCGTAGTTGCGATCGATGACCTGCTTGACCTCGGCATCGATGATGCGGGCGGTATCGTCAGACATGTGCTTGGCCTTGGCCATGCTGCGGCCGAGGAAGACTTCACCGTCCTCTTCTGCGTAGAGCATGGGGCCGAGACGCTCGGACATGCCCCACTGGGTCACCATCTTGCGGGCGATGTCGGTGGCACGTTCGATGTCGTTGGATGCACCGGTCGATACCTTCTCGGCACCGTAGATCAGCTCTTCCGCCAGACGACCGCCATACAGGCTGGAGATCATGGACTCCAGATGCTGCTTGGAGTGGCTCCAGCGGTCCTGCTCCGGCAGGTACATGGTCACACCCAGCGCACGGCCGCGCGGAATGATGGAGACCTTGTAGACAGGATCATGATCCGGCACCACGCGACCAATGATGGCGTGACCCGCTTCGTGATAGGCCGTCATCTCCTTCTCGGACTCTTTCATCACCATGGAGCGACGTTCTGCCCCCATCATGATCTTGTCCTTCGCCTTTTCGAACTCCAGCATGGAGACCACTCGGCGGCTCTCGCGAGCAGAGAAGAGGGCAGCCTCGTTCACCAGGTTGGCCAGATCGGCACCGGAGAAACCAGGGGTACCACGGGCAATCAGCGCCGGATTGACATCATCCGCCAGCGGCACCTTGCGCATGTGTACCTTCAGGATCTGCTCACGACCGCGAACATCCGGCAAGCCGACCACGACCTGGCGGTCGAAACGACCCGGACGCAGCAGCGCAGGGTCCAGTACGTCGGGACGGTTGGTGGCGGCGATGACGATGATGCCTTCGTTGCCTTCAAAACCATCCATTTCAACCAGCATCTGGTTCAGGGTCTGCTCACGTTCATCGTGACCACCACCCAGACCGGCGCCACGCTGGCGACCGACCGCATCGATCTCATCAATGAAGATAATGCAGGGGGAGGATTTCTTGGCCTGTTCGAACATGTCACGCACCCGGGAGGCACCGACACCCACGAACATTTCCACGAAGTCCGAACCTGAAATGGTGAAGAACGGCACCTTGGCCTCGCCTGCAATGGCTTTGGCCAGCAGGGTCTTACCGGTACCAGGAGGACCTACCAGCAGGACGCCGGTCGGGATCTTGCCACCCAGCTTCTGGAATTTGGTCGGGTCACGCAGATAGTCGACCAGCTCCTTGACCTCTTCCTTTGCCTCGTCACAACCGGCTACGTCGGCAAAGGTAGTCTTGATCTGATCTTCGCTCATCAGGCGAGCCTTGCTCTTGCCGAACGACATGGCACCCTTGCCGCCACCGCCCTGCATCTGACGCATGAAGAAGACCCAGACACCGATCAACAACAGCATCGGGAACCAGGAGATGAAGATGGACGTGATCAGGGACGGTTCTTCCGGCTTCTCACCCATCACCTTGACGTTATGGTTGAGCATGTCGTTGAGCAGTTGGGGATCCGGCGCAGGAATGATGGTGGTGAAACGTTCACCGGTGCGCTTGACGCCATTGATGACCTTGCCATCCATCCGCACTTCACGGATCTGCTCCTGGGTCACTTCTTTCACGAAGCTGGAATAGTCCAGCTGGCGACTGGTGGTATCGCTGGGGCTGAAGCTATTGAACACCGACATCAGCACGACGGCGATGACCAGCCACAGGATTAGGTTTTTCGCCATGTCACTCAAATCAATGACCTCGCAGACTGACAGTTAACGATGAGGGTTAGGGTACTACAGTTTAAAACCGGTAGCCACAATGTAGACTTCTCGTGAACGGGCACGGGACGAGTCTGGTTTTCGAATCTTGACGACAGAGAAAAGTCTACGTATTTCATTGAGATAGGCATCAAACCCCTCCCCCTGGAACACCTTGACTACAAAACTGCCATTACTGCTCAGGACCTGATTGCACATGTCCAGCGCCAGTTCCACCAGGTACATGGCACGGGCCTGATCCACCTGCTGGGTGCCGCTCATGTTGGGCGCCATGTCCGACATGACGACATCCACCTTGTCGGGGCCGACTCGCTCAAGCAAGGCGCCGAGTACAGTTTCCTCCCGAAAGTCCCCTTGCAGGAAATCGACACCGGCAATGGAATCCATCGGCAAAATATCGCACGCAATGACGCGCCCCTTGTCACCGACCTGGTCGATGGCAAATTGGGACCAGCCACCGGGAGCAGCCCCCAGGTCCACTACCGTCATCCCCGGCTTGAGCAGCCGGTCTTTGCCCTGGATCTCATCGATCTTGAAAACGGCGCGAGAGCGCAGTCCCAACTTCTGGGCTTTCTTGACGTATTGGTCGTCGAAATGTTCTTTTAACCAGCGGGTTGAACTGGGGGAACGTTTTTTCTGGGTCATGATTGTCGACTTTAAAAAACCACAAGGGTTATTAGTATTAAGGGCTAAGTGGGGGTAGAATACGCCCCTTTCAACCCTGACTTATGAAGAAATTGCCATGATTCTCAACAATAAACAGAAACAGTATCTCAAGGGCCTGGCCCACAGTCTGAAGCCGGTCGTCCTGCTGGGACAACACGGTCTGACCGAAGGGGTGCTGGCCGAGATCGATCTGGCCCTGAACCACCACGAGCTGCTCAAGGTTAAGGTTGCGTCTGAAGATCGTGAGATGAAACAGCTGGTGATGGATGCCATCGTTCGCGAGACCGGCGCCATCAAGGTACAGAGCATGGGCCATGTACTGACCATCTACCGTCAGGCCAAAGAGCCCAAGATCCAGTTGCCGCGCAAGTAACAGGAAAGAGCATTCGCTCTTTCCTTCATTTCCCTTCTTCCCAAGTCGCTTGCCAAAATAGTGGTCAGGCCCTTAACCTGCGATGAATAGTCGCGGACACCCACTATGGACAAGCATCAGCTCCTCACCGATGAAGAACTGGCCATGCTGCGGGACCTGGGAAACGATGAAGACATTGCCACCAGCCAATACCTGCGCGGCATCCTGCCCCTTCCTCTCCAAAGCCTGTTGCAGCGAGCCAAGCCTCTGACACTCGAAGCCCGCATCGCCGGCTACCAATTGCGTTTCCCGCTCCACTGCACCCAGGCAGAGGAGGGCCATACCGAGCTGCGCATCGCCGCGCCGACCATTACCGAGCTGGGCTCACCCCATCTGCGCGCCTGGCGACTCGACGAAAAGGCCGTGCTCTGCACCGAAGACGCGGAGTACGAGGTATACAGCCTCTCCCTTGGCGGTCTCATCGTGGCCGGCTTGCCGGACTCCTCTGCCAAGGGAGATCCACTTGGCGGATACCTTCGCATCGAGGGTCTCCCTCCCCTGGCCATGACAGGCACCCTCATCAGGCACGTGGATGCCAATCAACATCACCATGACTGGGCCGTCCAGTTCCGACTGGGCAAGGAGGATCAGGAACAATTGCGGGACTGGCTCTTCCAGCGCCACCAGGACGCCTTCGTCCAGGCCTATCAGGGTGACTAAAGACAACAGGGGAGCCCGGCTCCCCTGTCTCTTTCCCCGACGTTCAATCAGAGATAGGCAACTTCCAGGATCTCGTACTCCACATCGCCACCCGGCGTCTTGACGATGGCAACGTCATCCACTTCCTTGCCGATCAGGGCGCGGGCAATGGGGGAGTTCACGGAGATCATGTTCTGCTTGATGTCCGCCTCGTCGTCTCCCACGATGCGGTAGACCACTTCCTCTTCCGTTTCACTTTTGAGCAGGGTCACGGTTGCACCGAAGATGACGCGGCCATTGTTGGCAATCTTGGTGACATCGATAATCTGGGCATTGGAGAGCTTGCCTTCGATTTCCTGAATGCGGCCTTCACAGAAACCCTGCTGCTCGCGGGCGGCATGGTATTCGGCATTTTCTTTCAGATCGCCATGTTCACGGGCATCAGCAATCGCTTCGATAATCTGGGGACGCAGCTCGGTCTTGAGATAATCGAGCTCTTGACGCAGCTTTTCAGCGCCGCGAACAGTCATCGGAGTATGATTCATAGTCGAAACCTGGGTTGCTTTATAAAGAGAAGCTGCGGCAATCAAAAGAGAGCCGCAGCTGTCGGTTCGGATGGGGCATCTTAATATGAAGCCGCCACAAAATCCATGTCAGCCCCTGCGAGCGGGATCCCGCTTTGGGCCAGCGTTACTTGGATTCCGAGACGCCAAGCGGAGCCGACACCGTCGGTTTGCCCTGCATGATGGCGATCTCGACACGTCGGTTCATGCGCCGATTCTCCGGGCTGTTGTTGGGCACCAGCGGCTGGGAATCCGCCATCCCTTGCACCACCAGACGATTGCCGTCAAAACCGGGCACCTTGATCATCTGGTGGGCAACCGCCACCGCCCGCTGGGATGAAAGCTCCCAGTTGGACTGGAACAACTCGTCCTCGGTGGCCACATTGTCGGTGTGGCCGGAGACGGTGATCTCCCCCGGCACATCCTTGAGCAGCGCAGCCACCTTGCGGATCACCGGCCAGAACTGGGGTTGCAGGAAGGCGGATCCCGCCGGGAACGCCGCTTTCTCGCGAATGCGAATGATGATCTGCTGACCCAGCGCCTCTATCTCGATGGCCCCGTCCTGGATCTGGGCCTGCATCTGTTCGGCCAGCGCCTTGGCCAGGGTATTGGACTGCTCCTGCGCCTTCTGGGCCTGCTGGGCGGTGTCACCACCGCTCTGCTGCCCTTCGGTCTTGTCATGCCCCCCCGCCTTGTCCGCATCCCCGGGCTGAAAATCCAGCTCGGTCTGGGTCATGTCGATGGTCTGCTGCATGATGGTGTCGATGGGCGTAGGTTCAGGCCGGCCGGGGCGAAACTCCTGGGCGATGACCGAGGTCCCCTTGGGAATATCCTTCACCTCCAGGATATTCTGCACCCCGAACGCCTTCTCCATGGAGCCGGCGATCTGCTTGAACTTCTGCACATCCATCTCCGCAAAGGAGAGCAGCAGCACGAAGAAGCACATCAACAGGGACATGAGATCGGCGAAGGTACCCATGTAACCGGGCAGGCCGGGGGGCGGACACTTGCACTTTGCCATGGGGCCTCCTATTCGACCCCGTTGTTGCGTTTGGACTGGCTCAGGTAGTTCTGCAGCATCGCCTGGATCACGCGGGGGTTCTGGCCATCCTGGATGCCCATGATGGCGTCGAGTATCAGGGTGCGACTCAGTTGCTCCTCACCGCTGCGCAGCTCCAGCTTGTCGGCGATGGGGATGGCGATCATGTTGGCCTCGATGGCGCCATACAGGGTCGTCAGCAAGGCCACCGCCATGGCCGGGCCGATGGACTTGGGATCGCTCATGTTCGCCAGCATGGCCACCAGCCCCACCAGGGTACCTATCATCCCCATGGCGGGGCCGAGATCGCCGAGGGAGCGGAACACCTTGACGGCGATGACGTGGCGCTCCGAGGTCAGTTCTATGTCTTTTTCCATCACGGCCCGCACCACGTCCGCGTCATGGCCGTCCACCAGCATGTCGATGCCCTTCTTCATGAAGGTATTGGGGATCTCTGCCGCCTCCAGGGCCAGAAAGCCCCCCTTGCGGGCCGCATCCGCCAGTTCCACCGCCTTGGTGATGAGATCGTCGAGCTTGTCCCCCTTGTACATGAAGGCCTTGCCCGCGACCTTGAAGGCCATCAGAAACTGGCTGAGGTTGAATTTCATCATGCAGATGAACACGGACCCCAGTATGGTGATGTAGACCGATGGCATGTCCACATACATGCTCATGGGGCCGCCCAGCAACATGCCGTACACCACGACCCCGAACCCCAGCACTAAGCCTATCAGACTCCCTAAATCCACATCCCTACTCCTGTCGCCGAACGTGCCGTCTCATTATATTGCGTTGAATTTTCTGCTATTGCGTCCCCGGCAGCAAGCCCGGTACACCGCAATCGCCGATCGGCAATGCGTGGTTGCATGCCCGTTCTTATCGGCCAGGGTCAGGATAGTTTGAGGACGCCGCGTTTTTCTGCCTCCCCCCTGTGGCCGGTCGATGTTAAGATGAGCCGTTTTTTTCAATCCCCGAGGATGGACATGGCCAGTAAAAAAATCGACCGTCTGAGTTTTGATGCCACCCTGGAAGAGCTGGAAACCATAGTGCATCAACTCGAACAGGGCTCGCTCCCCCTCGAGGAGGCACTCAAACAATTCGAACAGGGCATCCATCTGGTGCGTGCCGGCCAGCAGAAGCTGGAACAGGCCGAACAGAAGATCCAGATCCTCCTGACCCAGGCCGATGGCAGCGAGCAAGCGGTCCCCTTTCGAGCAGAACAAGGAGAGGAGTGAGTGACCCTGGACGATTTCTCCCGCCTGCATCGGCGCCGCATCGACGACTGCCTCTCGGCACAGCTTGACGCCCTGCCCGCCATGGCGCCACGTCTGCGGGACGCGATGAAATACGGCCTGCTGCTCGGTGGAAAACGGGTGCGCCCCTTCCTGGTCTATGCCGTCGGCGAGATGCTGGGCGTCAAGAGCGAACTGCTGGATGGCCCCGCCGCCGCCGTGGAGTGCATTCACGCATACTCCCTCCTGCACGACGACCTGCCCGCCATGGACGACGACGATCTGCGTCGTGGTCAGCCCACCGTACACAAGGCCTTCGATGAAGGCACAGCCATCCTGGCGGGCGATGCCCTGCAGACCCTGGCGTTTTCCATTCTGGCCGACCACCCCATGCCCGATACATTGATGGCCAACCGGGTGCGGATGCTGAGTGCCCTGGCCCGCGCGTCCGGCTATCTCGGCATGTGCGGCGGTCAGGCACTGGATCTGGACGCCGAAGGGCGCCGGATCAGCCTCGCCGAGCTGGAGCAGGTGCACCGCCACAAGACCGGGGCCCTCATCGAGTGCGCCGTGACCCTCGGCGCCCTGTGCAAGGCTGACGTGGAACCCGCCACCCTCACCGCCCTGCAAACCTTTGCCGCCGCCATCGGACTCGCCTTCCAGGTGCAGGACGACATCCTCGACATCACGGGCGATACCGCCACCCTGGGCAAGCCGCAAGGCTCGGATCTGGCGCTGGAAAAGAGTACCTATCCGGCCCTGCTCGGACTCGACAATGCCCGTGAGCTGGCTCGCGAACTGCATGACAAGGCCTTAACAGCCCTGCAATCCTTGCCCTACAATACCGACATTCTGGAAGCGTTTGCCGATTACATCATCGAGCGAACCCACTAAACGCTGGATAACAGTAACAATATGAGCGTTGATATTAGCGATTTCCCCAACCTGGCCCTCGCAGACACGCCGGTCGATTTGCGATCCCTCCCCTTCGAGCGGCTGCCCGTGGTGTGCAACGAGCTGCGCGAGTATCTGCTGCGCTCGGTGAGCCGCTCCAGCGGCCACTTCGCCTCCGGCCTTGGCACCGTCGAGCTGACGGTCGCCCTGCACTATGTCTACAACACCCCCTTCGATCGGCTGGTGTGGGACGTGGGCCACCAGGCCTATCCCCACAAGATCCTGACCGGACGACGGGAGCGCATTCACACCATTCGCCAGAAAGATGGCCTGCACCCCTTCCCCTGGCGGGAAGAGAGCGAGTACGACGTGCTCAGCGTGGGCCACTCCAGCACCTCCATCGGAGCGGCGCTCGGCATGGCGGTGGCGGCCGAGAGCGAAGGGCTTGGCCGCAAGGTGGTCGCGGTCATCGGTGATGGCGCCATCACCGCCGGCATGGCCTTCGAGGCCCTCAATCACGCCGGCGATGTCCACAAGGACATGCTGGTGGTGCTCAACGACAACGAGATGTCCATCTCCGAGAACGTGGGAGCCCTGAACAATCACCTCGCCAGGCTGATGTCCGGCAAGCTCTACACCACGATTCGCGAGGGGGGCAAGAAGGTGCTGGCGGGGCTGCCGCCGGTCAAGGAGCTCGCCAAGCGGGCCGAGGAGCACCTCAAGGGCATGGTGGTACCGGGCACCCTGTTCGAGGAGTTCGGCTTCAACTACATCGGCCCCATCGACGGTCACGACATCCATGCCCTGGTCGAAACCCTGCGCAACATGCGCAATCTCAAGGGTCCCCAGCTGCTGCACGTCAAGACCAAGAAGGGCAAGGGCTACGAGCCAGCGGAAAAAGATCCCATTGGCTATCACGCCGTCCCCAAATTCAACCCGGATGACTGTGCCCTGCCCAAGAGCGCCGGTGGCAAACCCACCTTCTCCGCCATCTTCGGTCAGTGGCTGTGCGATATCGCCGCCAAGGACGAGCGCGTGGTCGGTATTACCCCCGCCATGCGCGAAGGCTCCGGTCTGGTGAAATTCAGCCAGCAATATCCGGATCGCTACTTCGACGTGGCCATCGCCGAGCAACATGCGGTCACCTTCGCCGCCGGTCTCGCCATCGCCGACCAGAAACCCGTGGTCGCCATCTATTCGAGCTTCCTGCAACGGGCCTATGACCAGCTGATCCACGACGTGGCGCTGCAGAACCTGCCGGTGCTCTTCGCCATCGACCGGGCCGGTCTGGTGGGGGCCGACGGCCCGACCCATCAGGGGGCGTTCGACATCAGCTTCCTGCGCACCGTGCCCAACATGGTGGTGATGACCCCGTCCGACGAGAACGAGTGCCGCCAGATGCTCTACACCGGCTATCTGTGCAACGGGCCAGTGGCGGTGCGCTACCCCCGTGGCAGCGGCACCGGTATCCAGGCCGAGAGCGAGATGCAGGCCCTGCCCCTCGGCAAGGGACGCGTCGTTCGCGAGGGCAAGGGGACCGCCATCCTGGCGTTTGGCACCCTGCTGCAACAGGCCAGAACGGCCGCCGAGGCGCTGGATGCCACCCTGGTGGACATGCGCTTCGTCAAACCCATGGACGAGGCGCTGGTGCTCTCTCTGGCCGCCTCCCACGATCAGTTCGTCACCCTCGAGGACAACGCCATCATGGGCGGTGCAGGCTCTGCGGTGAACGAGTTGCTGATGGGCTGCAAGCAGTGCAAACCGGTGCTCAACCTCGGCCTGCCGGACCGCTTCATCGAGCAGGGCACCCAGGATGAGATCTACGCCCTGCTGGGGCTGGACAGCGTGGGCATTCAGACCCGCATCGAGAGCTGGCTGCAGGCCTGACAAGGGTTATCGCAAGCAATAAACAAGGGCGCCTGATGGCGCCCTTTTTTGTTAATCACTGTGCCAGACCAAACCTGTTCACGCCCTGTCGCGAGAAGGCCGTCAACAAGGTTACAAGCCGCTCAGGAACCGAGACATACGTGAGCACTCCTTGGTTCCACATAAGCGAGCAGCACATGAACCTTGATCACGGCCTCGCAGCCAGTTCGTGGAGAGGTTTATCAGCCCTTGTAGATCTTCGGGTTGAACACATCCCGCAGCCAGTCACCCAGCAGGTTGATCACCAGCACCAACACCACCAGGCAGAGGCCCGGGAAGGCGGTGATCCACCAGGATCCGGAGAAGATGTAGTTGAAGCCCACGCTGATGAGCGACCCCAGGGACGGTTGATCAACCGGCATCCCCAGACCCAGGAAGGAGAGGGCCGCCTCGCTCATGATGGCGTTCGCCACCTGCACGGTGGAGATGACCAGGATGGGCGACAGGCAGTTCGGCAGAATGTGGCGGAACATGATGCGCGGGGCGCGGAACCCCATCACCTGAGCCGCTTCCACATACTCCTTCTTCTTCTCCGCCAGCACGGAGGCGCGCACCGTCCGGGCATACTGGGGCCACTCGGCGATACCGATGATCACCACCAGCATCAGGATGGCGAACTTCGAGTAGAACTCGGAGCCAAAGGTCGCCTGGAAGATGGCGGAGATGATGATCGCCACCATCATGGTGGAGAACGACAGCTGCACATCGGCAAAGCGCATCAGCAGGTTGTCGATGCGACCGCCAAAGTAACCGGCCATCAGACCGATGACGATACCGAGCACCAGCTGCAGCCCCACCGCGAACAGACCAATGGTCAGCGAGATGCGGGCGCCATAGAGGATGGTGCTCCAGATGTCGCGTCCCTGGTTGTCGGTCCCGAGCCAGAAGCGGGCCTCGCCCCCTTCCAGCCAGGAGGGGGGCAGCTCCGCATCCATCAGATCGAAGCTGGTCTGGTCATAGACGTTGTGCGGTGCGATCCAGGGTGCCAGCAGAGCCGCCAGCACGAAGACCACAAACACCGCAAAGCTGAACATGGCTACCTTGTCCCGCAGGAAGTAGTAGACGATGTCGGAATTTTTAAAACGTGCCCAACGGCTTGGGCTTGCAGTTACAGCGTTAGTCATCTGTTACCCCTTGGCGGTCAGGTTGACGGTCGGGTTGATCAACCCGTAGAGCAGGTCGACCAGGGTATTGGTCACCACGAAAATGAGGCCGACGAAGATGACGTAGGCAGTGATCAGCGGCGTATCGACCCGGTGGATCGCCTCAAGGAAGAGGAAGCCTGTCCCCGGCCACTGGAACACGCTCTCGGTCAGGATGGTGTAGGCCACCATGGTCCCGATCTGCACACCGCCCACCGTGATGACCGGCAGCATGGTGTTCTTCAGGGCGTGCTGGTAGTAGACCTTGTTGTTGTCCAGCCCCTTGGCACGGGCAAACTTGACGTACTCGGAGGAGAGCTGCTCCAGCATCTCCGAGCGCACCAGCCGGATGAACAGCGGCAGCATGATGGAGGAGAGGGAGACAGCTGGCAGCACCAGGTGCAGGATACCGTCCCAGGTGAAGAAGCCCGACTCCCAGCCCAGCAGGTTGTAGGTCTCGCCACGGCCATAGGCCGGCAGCCAGCCCAGCTGGATGGAGAAGAGGTACATCAGCATGATGGCGGTCAGGAAGACCGGGATCGAGATGCCGATGCTGCTCACCGCCATGATGACTTTGGTGAGGATGCTGCGCGGTCTTATCGCCGAATAAACCCCCAGCGGAATGGAGACCACGACGATGATGAGCGCGGCGGCAAACACCAGCTCAAGGGTAGCCACCAGCTTGTCGAGGATAACCTCGAGGGCTGGTCGCTTGAAGAAATAGGAAGTGCCCAGATCCCCGTGTACCGCGTTCTTCAAGAAGCGGCTGTATTTCACGAGGAAGGGATCATTGAGTCCCATCTTGTCGCGCAGCTCCTGGCGCACGGACTCGGAGACGGATTGTCCCACCAGCTCGCGCAGCGGATCCCCCAGGTTGTCCTGGATGGAGAAGGCGACCAGGCTGATGACGAACATCACTATCACGGCCTGATAGAACCGTTTCAGCAGGAATGTAAACATGCTTGTCCTTCTACGTGGCCTGTGTCTTGGCACAGGCTTCTGTTAATGGCGGGGCAACCATGGGTGCCCCGCCGGGTCCTTCCTTAAACGCTTCGCTTACTTGTTGACCACCAGGTCACCCAGGTAAGGGAAGTTCATCACGTTGACCACCGGCTTGATGTCGACGTTCTTCTTGGCGCCATAGGCCAGGTCTTCCCAGTGCAGCGGCACATAGGCGGCGTCGTCGATCAGCATGGCTTCCACCTTCTGCAGGATGGCGGCACGCTTGGCAGGATCGGTCTCGGTGTTGGCTTCCATCACCATCTTGTCAGCTTCCGCGTTGGCATAACCGCCGCAGTTGTACTGACCCATGCCGGTCTTGGCATCCTTGGTGAAGGTCAGGAACTCGAAGAAGTTCGCACTGTCTTCGGTGTCGGAGTGCCAGCCGATCAGCTGCATGTCAGCGGCGCACTTGTCAAACTCCGGCCAGTACTGGGCCACCGGCATGGTCTTCAGATCCACCTTGATGTTGATCTTGGACAGCATGGCGGAGACAGCCTGGGCAATCTTGACGTCGTTGACGTAGCGGGCAGCCGGGGAGATGAAGCTCATCTTGAAGCCCTTCTCGTAACCGGCTTCCTTCATCAGCTCCTTGGCCTTGGCCAGATCATACTGGGGCTTGAGCGCCTCGTTGTAGCCTGCGTAGCCTTTCGGGCTCAGCTGGCCGGCCGGGGTACCGAAGCCTTTGTTGATCTTGTCGACGATGCCCACCTGGTTGATGGCGTAGTTGATCGCCTGACGCACGCGCTTGTCTTTCAGCGCCGGGTTGGTGTTCTGGTTCAGCTCGATGATGATGGCACGGGTACCGGACAGGGTGACCAGCTGGGAATCCTTGCCGTTCTTCACGCGCTCCAGATCGTTCGGGGCAACCGGGTAGATCATGTCCACGTCGCCGCCCAGCAGGGCTGCAACACGGGTGGCGTCTTCCTTGATCGGTACCACGGTCAGGTTCTCGACGTTGCCCTTGGAGGCCTTGTCCCAGTAGTTGGCGTTGCGCACGTATTCCAGCTTCACGCCCTGCTCGCGGAACTTGACGCTGAACGGACCGGTACCGGAGACATTGGTGGAGGCGAAGGAGTCACCGTTCTTCACGATCTCGGCCTTGTCCTTGCCCGCCTCGGTCTTGCCGCTATAGAACTTGGAGTCCATCGGGAAGATGTAGGTGACGGTCTGCAGCACCAGCGGGAACGGCTTGGCGGTGACGAGATCCACGGTGAAATCATCCACCTTCTTGGCTTCGGCGATGGGGTCGAAGATCGCCTTGAAGTCCGGGGAGGCCTTCAGACGGTTGACGGTCCATACCACGTCATCGGCGGTGAAGTCGTTGCCGGAGTGGAACTTCACACCCTTGCGCAGGTGGAAACGGACGGTCTTGTCGTCGATGCGCTCATACTTCTCGGCCAGACGCGGCTCGAACTGCAGATCCTGGGTGTAACGCATCAGGGGGTCGAACACCAGGTGAGACATCTCCAGGGTCTGACCGGAGAGCTGCTCCTGCGGGTCCAGCGAGGTGGCGTCGGACGCGACGGCGACCTTGATGTCGGCAGCAGAAACGTTGAACGCGAGACCAGCGGCGAACAGCGCCATGGCGATCTTGGATAATCCTTTCTTCATGTCTTTCTCCATGCTTTTGGCTTTTTATTGACAGACAAACCGGCGAACCGGTGCTTTCCTAGCTTGCGATTTCCAGCCCCTCGCGGGACATTCCCTTGAATTCCGGCATGAGGGAGATCAGCTTGCGGCTGTACTCATGCTCGGCATTGGTGAACAGTTTCTCGGTCTCGGCCACTTCCACCAGATGACCGTGCTGCATCACACCGATGCGGTCGCACATCTGGCGGATGACCGGCAGATCGTGACTGATGAACAGCATGGTGAGCCCAAGCTCCTGTTGCAAGTCTTTGAGCAGGTTGAGGATCTGGGCCTGCACCGAGACATCCAGCGCCGAGGTGGGCTCGTCGCAGATGAGGAAGCGCGGGCGGGTTGCCAGGGCGCGGGCAATGGAGATGCGCTGGCGCTGACCACCGGAGAACTCGTGGGGATACTTGACCCCGGCGCCGCGGCCCAGGCCCACGTGATCCAGCAGGTCCCCGACGATCTGCTCTATCTGCCGCTCGCTCTCGGCGAGGCGGTGGAAGCGGATCGGCTCGGCGATGATGTCACGCACCTTCATGCGCGGGTTCATCGAAGAGTACGGGTTCTGGAACACCATCTGCATCTGGCGGCGCAGGGGGCGACGCTCGTGCTCCCCTTTCAGGGCGGTGAGATCGATCCCCTCGAAGACAATCTTGCCGGTATCGGGCGGATAGAGCCCGGTGATGGCACGGGCGATGGTGGATTTGCCGGAGCCCGACTCCCCCACCAGACCGAAAGTCTCACCCTCGAAGATTTCGAAGCTGATGTTGTTGCAGGCCCGCACGTACTGGCGGCGGCTCGGGAAGATGGAATCCTTGGTGACGAACTTCAGATCCACGTTCTCCACCCGCAGCAGCGCGCCTTCATAGGTGCGCTCGTCCTGACTCTGGCCGAGCCAGTGGGTCTTGAGATCGATGCTGGTATCCGCCGCACCGGCATCCTCGATATAGGAGACCAGGGGGAAGCGTACCAGCTTCACATCCGAGCGGGGCACCGCCGAGATGAGGCTGCGGGTATAGGGGTGATTGGGGCGGCCCAGCACCTGTTCGGTGGTGCCGAACTCCACCAGATCGCCGCGGTACATCACCGCCACCTTGTCGGTGACGTTGGAGACCACACCCATGTCATGGGTCACCAGCATGCAGCCTACCTGGCGCTCTTTGCACAGGTTGCGGATGAGCTGGAGGATCTGATCCTGGATAGAGACGTCCAGCGCCGTGGTCGGCTCATCGGCGATGATGAGCTCGGGATCCCCGGAGAGGGCGATGGCGATCACCACCCGCTGGCGCATGCCACCGGAGAACTGGTGAGGATACTGCTTGATGCGCACGTCCGGGTTCGGGATCCCCACCGCCCCCATCAGCTCGAGGGCCTTGGCAAAGGCCGCCTCGCGGGACAGGTCGGTGTTGGCGAGGATGGTCTCCACCAGCTGCTGCTCCACGGTGAACAGCGGATTGAGGGAGGTCATGGGATCCTGGAAGATGAAACCGATGCGCGAGCCGCGAATGGCCCGCATCTCGTTCTGGCTCTTGCCGGAGATGAGCTCGCCGTTGAGGTAGATATCGCCACGGGCGATGCGACCGGGCGGGCTCAACAGATCGATGACGGCGTTGCCGATAGTGGATTTGCCAGCGCCGGACTCACCGACGACGCCGACGATCTCGCCCTTTTCAACAGAAAAAGAGAGATCCTTGACCGCGGCAAGCACCCCGTAGCGGGAGGGGTACTCGATCCGCAAGTTTTTGACTTCAAGCAAGGACATGGTTACCTCTGCGGGGGACATCCGTCCCAAATAATTCGTCCGTAAATCAGCCGCAGATGCTGGTTGTGCCTTGGTACTGCTCGAGAGCCGTTGTTGTGTAATTAACGCTCAATCCATGAGGCAGCCAAACCAGCGATCCGGGCGGGTTTTTTGCATTTTTTTGGAATAACCCGCGAGTAAGTTAGTCGGTTTGCCCGCGGGTGTAAATGATCCAGTTATACAATTTCGCAATACTTTGCCCAGAGAATGCCGGCACCCTGGGGTTAAAATGTCGATAAAAGTCACATTACCAGAGATTACGCTGGCAATGCGAGACCATCAACCAATTATGTTTCAACAAAATAGCAACAAACCATCTTATTCACTATCAGCATTATGCTGACCAGCTTCGAATGAGTAGTGAATATTTATGTGAAATGATTTTTTGACGGCAGCATATCCGGAGTAAGGAAAAATAGGCAGAGCTAAATAGGGACAATGCAGAAGGATCAACCTGGGCCACAGGCCCGCCGGCACGGCAAGCCGGGAGGGATTGCATACAAAAAAACGCAGGCCCCTCAGGGCCAGCGTGTGCGGTATATCCGGCCTCTTTGCAAGAGGAGATGAGTGAAAAACAGCGAGAGGGCGTTCGGGAGCCGCCTCCCCTCACCAGTGGGCAAGCAGTTGCATGCAGGCCAGGGCGAACAGGCCGGCGATGAGATCGTCCAGCATGATGCCAAGCCCGCCGTGAATGCGGCGATCGAACCAGGAGATGGGCCAGGGCTTGAGCACGTCGAACAGGCGAAACAGCACGAAGCCCGCCAGCACCCACTCCCAGCCGGCCGGGGCCGCAATCATGGTGACCCCGAATCCGATGACCTCGTCCCAGACGATGGCCCCGTGATCCGGCATCCCGATGGCGTCGGTGGCGCTCTGGCAGATGCGGATGCCCGCCACGAAACCCACCACCAGCAGGGCGATGAACCAGGAGGTCGGCAGCCCGCTCACCAAGAGATAGAGCGGGATGGCTGCCAGGGTCCCCATGGTGCCCGGCGCCTTGGGGGAGAGGCCGGAGCCAAACCCCACCGCCAGAAAGTGGAGCGGGTTTTTAAGGTTCAGCCGCGTCAGCTCGGGCTTTATCTTGAAAGACATCATGCGAAGTGATCCCAGCCCTTGAGGTGCAGTTCGACGGGTTGTTCGTCCTGCAGGTAGTCGATGCCAGGCTCCCCGGCCAGGATGCGACCGATGCGGGTGAACTTCACGCCACAATTGGCCAGCGCCGTGTCCAGGGCGCCGTGATGCTCCTGGGGCACGGTGAAGCAGAGCTCGTAGTCGTCGCCCCCGGCCAGAGCCAGCTGCCAGGCATCCATGGCCGGCACCGCATCCTGCAACACGGGGGAGAGGGGCAGCAGGTTGAGATCGATCTGGGCTCGCACGCCGGACGCCTTGAGGATATGGCCGAGATCGGACGCCAGGCCGTCGGAGAGATCCAGGGCGCTGCTGGCCAGCCCGCGCAGGGCCTGACCGGCCAGGATGCGGGGATGGGGATGGTCGAGGCGCGGCAACACGGCCGCCAGTTGGTTCTCGTTGAGGGTGCGCTTGCCCAGCAGGTGGGAGAGCGCCAGGGCGGCATCTCCCAGGGTACCGGTCACGTAGACCCCGTCACCGGCCTTGGCGCCGCTGCGCATCAGGGCGCGACCTGCCGGGACCGATCCTTTCACCGAGACGGTGATGGAGAGGGGTCCGCGGGTCATGTCTCCCCCCACCAGCGCCACGTTGTAGTACTCGGCGAGCTCGAGGAACCCTTCGGCGAAACCGGCGACCCAGCGCTCGTTGATGGCGGGCAGGGTCAGGGCCAGGGAGACCCAGCGCGGCTCGGCACCCATGGCGGCCAGATCGGAGAGATTGACCGCCAGCGCCTTGTAGCCGAGATCCACCGGATCCATGTCGGGGAAGAAGTGCACGCCGCTCACCAGGGTGTCCGTGCTCACCGCCAACTGGGCGTCGGGGGGCAGGGTCAGCAGGGCACAGTCATCTCCAGGGCCCATCACCACGTCCTTGCGGGCGTGGGGGACCTTGAAGTACTTCTCAATCAGCTCAAATTCACCCATACAGTAAAAAGCCAGCAATAAGCTGGCTCCTCTCTTAATTGCTGACGGACAGCAGGATCAGCGCTTGGGCAGCGTCTTGATCACCTTGTCCAGGACGCCGTTGACAAACTTGTGGCTGTCATCGGCGGCGAAGGCTTTGGCCAGCTCGATCGCTTCGTTGATCACCACGCGCGGCGGCACATCTTCACGACGGGTCAGCTCGTAGGTCGCCAGACGCAGGATCGCCTTGTCCACCATGTCCACTTCTTCCAGCGGACGGGAGAGGAAAGGCGCGAACACCTTGTCCAGCTCGTTGCAGTGGACCGCAACCCCGAACAGCAGATCGCGGAAATAGTTCAGGTCCACACCCTTGGTGTCCTGATCGATCTTGAACTGCTCTTCGATGTCGCCCACGTTGGCCTGGGTCATCTGCCACTGGTAGATGGCCTGGGTGGCGCAATGGCGGGCCTTACGGCGCTCGGACGGTTTCAATGCATTTCTCCTCGTTACACGTCCAGTTGTTTCAGGACGTTGATCATTTCGAGCGCGCTCAGTGCAGCCTCTGCACCCTTGTTACCCGCCTTGGTACCGGCGCGTTCGATGGCTTGTTCAATGTTTTCGGTGGTCAGCACGCCGAAGGCAACGGGAATGTCGTATTCCATCATTACCTGGGCCAGACCCTTGCCGTTCTCGCTCGCTACCAGTTCGAAGTGGTAGGTACCGCCGCGGATGACGGTGCCGAGTGCGACGATGGCGTCGTATTGACCGCTCTTGGCCAGCTTCTTGGCCGCCAGGGGAATTTCGACGGCCCCCGGTACGCGCACCAGGGTCAGATTGCTCTCCTGGACCTGACCTTGACGCTTCAGCACGTCCAGCGCGCCGTTCACCAGGCTGTCATTGATGAAGCTGTTGAAACGGGCAACGACAATAGCAACACGCGCCTCGGGAGCGGCGATATTTCCTTCGATAATCTTCATTGGAAATCCTGTCTCTGTGCAATCAATTAGGGGCCGGGCTCAAAAGTGCACGCATTCTAGCACAACAGAGCCGCGACAAAAAACCATGGCCGCAACGGGCGGCCATGGTGATGAATTCAACCGTACGCAGCGCTTACTCGCCGACGTACTCCACCACTTCCAGACCAAAGCCACCGAGGGCATGGTACTTCTTGGGAGAGCTCAACAGGCGCATCTTGCCGACCCCCAGCGCCTTGAGGATCTGGGAACCGACGCCGACCCGGCGCGAGGTGCCCTGCCACTTGGCCCCTTCCGGTGCCAGCCCCTTGTCGGCGGCTTCAAAACCCTTGACCCGGGCCAGCAGCTCGGCGCCATGGGCTTCCGCCCCCAGGATCACCAGCACCCCGCCCTCGTCGGCGATGCGGGCCATGGATTTGGGCAGCGGCCAGCTGCGGGCGCTGTGGCGGTCGGTGAGCAGCAGATCGCTCAGCACGTCGTGCAGGTGCACCCGTACCAGGGTCGGCTGGTCGGCCTTCACGTCCCCTTTCTTCAGGGCGAAGTGCACCTGGTTGTCGATGGTGTCGCGGAAGGTGACGAGGTCGAACTCGCCGTATTCGGTGGGCAACTTGCACTCGGCCACCTTCTCTACCGTGGTCTCGTGCTGGTTGCGGTATTCGATAAGGTCGGCAATGGTGCCGAGCTTGATGCCGTGCTGCTCGGCGAAGATCTCGAGATCCGGGCGCCGGGCCATGGTGCCGTCTTCGTTGAGGATCTCGACGATGACGGAGGCAGGCTCGAAGCCGGCCAACCGGGCCAGATCGCAGCCCGCTTCGGTGTGGCCGGCGCGGGTCAGCACACCGCCATCCTGCGCCATCAGCGGGAAGATGTGGCCGGGCTGCACCAGATCGGCGGCCTTGGCATGGGGCGCCACCGCAGCCTGCACGGTGACGGCGCGGTCGGCGGCGGAGATGCCGGTGGTCACCCCTTCCGCCGCCTCGATGGAGACGGTGAAGGCGGTGGAGAACTGGGCATTGTTGCGATCGACCATCAGCGGCAGCGCCAGCTGCTTGCAGCGATCCCGGGTCAGGGTCAGGCAGATGAGGCCCCGACCGTAGCGCGCCATGAAGTTGATGTCTTCCGGGCGGACACAGGAGGCGGCCATGATCAGGTCCCCTTCGTTCTCCCTGTCTTCGTCATCCATCAGGATCACCATCTTGCCAGCCTTGATATCGGCAATGATTTCCTGGGTCGTGCTCAGCGCCATGGGCTACTCCATCAACATGCTTGGGGATTGAGCCAGTCGGCTCGACTTGATACTGCGTATTGTGCTCTAGATGGGGGCACGCGGCCCCGTTTCAATCCGCGCGGGATCACAGAACCGCGTTTTCCCGTCAAAACGGCTCACAAGAATCCGGACTGGGCCAGCTTCTCCAGGGTCAGGGTAGAGGCACTGCTCTCCTCGCGCTTGCCCGTCATCAGCCGCTCCAGATAGCGGGCTATCTGGTCCACCTCGAGATTGACCCGGTAGCCGGGTTTCCAGCGGGCGATGGTGGTCTCCTGGGCGGTGTGGGGCACTATGGTCAGCCGGAACAGATCCCCCTGCACGGCGTTGACGGTGAGGCTGATGCCATCCACTGCAATGGAGCCCTTCTCGGCGATGTAGCGGGAGAGCTCCCCCGGCGCCTTGATCCAGTATTCGATGGCGCGGCCGCTGGACGATTTGCTCTTCACCTCGCCGATGCCGTCCACGTGGCCGGAGACCAGGTGGCCGCCGAGGCGGGAAGTGGGCATCAACGCCTTTTCGAGGTTGACCGGATCCCCCACCTTGGCGGCAGAAAAACCGGTGCGGGAGAGGGTCTCCAGGGAGACATCGGCGGTATAGCTGTGATCCCCGAGCGCCACCACGGTGAGGCAGACGCCGTTGGTGGCGATGGAGTCGCCTAGCTTGACGTCACTGAAGTCCAGGGTCGGCGCGTGCACGGTGAGGGCCATGTCCTCCCCCTGGCGACGCAGCTCGGCCAGGGTTCCCACCGCTTCGATAATTCCGGTAAACATGCAGATCACCTTGCTGATGACGGGGGCGACGGATGCCCCCGTGAACATTGAAAAATCAGGCTATTTTCGCAGTGATGCGAATATCCTGGCCAAGCATGCGCACATCCTTGAGGTTGAGTTTGGGGGCCTGGAACAGCCGGGTCAGCCCCGGCAGATGGAACAGGCCGCGCCCCTCATCCCCCATCAGTTTGGGCGCCTGATAGAGCACCAGCTCGTCCACCAGCCCCTTCTCCAGCAGGGCGCCGCACAGCCGCGGCCCCGCCTCCACCAGTACCGAGTTGACATTCTGTTTGGCCAGCAGCATGAAGAGGCTGACCAGATCCAGCTTGCCATCCAGCAGCGGCACTTCCAGCTGCTGCACCCAGGCGGGCCACTCACCGGATGCCTTGTGGCGGGCCAGCAGTACCGGGCTCTCGCTCTGGAACAGGGGCAGATCCGGGGTGAGCCGGTTTTGCGAATCCACGATGACCCGCAGCGGCTGGCGCAGGGTCTCTTTGGGATAGACCGCCTTGACCGAGGGGGGCAGCTCGTCCCAGCGCACGGTGAGGGAGGCGCCATCCGCCAGCACGGTTTCGGCGCTGGAGAGCACCGCATCGTGACGGGCCCGCAGCCGCTGCACGTCCCGGCGCGCCTCCGGAGAGGTGATCCACTGGCTCTCGCCACTCGCCATGGCGGTGCGACCATCCAGGCTCGCCCCCAGCTTGACCGTCACCAGCGGAAACGCGGTGCGCATCCGCTTGAAGAAACCAGGATTGAGGGCCTCGGCTTCTGCGGCCAGCAGGCCGAAATCGGTCTTGATCCCCGCCTCGGAGAGCATCCGCAGGCCACGCCCGCCCACCTGGGGATTGGGATCCACCATGGCGGCGACCACCCGGGTCACCCCGGCCTTGATGAGCGCTTCGGCGCAGGGGGGCGTGCGACCATGATGGGAGCAGGGCTCCAGGGTCACATAGGCGGTGGCACCGCGGGCCTCTTCCCCTGCCGCGTGCAGAGCATAGACCTCGGCATGGGGCTCACCGGCCCGCTTGTGCCAGCCCTCCCCCACCACCACGCCGGCCTTCACCAGCACGGCACCGACGCAGGGGTTGGGGGCCGTGGTGTAACGGCCGCGCCGGGCCAGTTCGAGGGCCCGGCTCATCCATTGGTAATCGTCTTGACTAAACATCCGGGCTCCTGTGTCCAGCAACCTGTCCCCGGTGGCACGGCCATCCGATGGGACAAGAAAATAGGGTGTACGCGCTTGCCGCACGCCTTCTCGGGCAGATCGGCCATGGCATCTGACGCCATGGCGACGGGCACACACATCGCAGGATGCGGCCGCACGCCCTCATACTTTTTCACCAGTGCAACGATGCGCTGTCTAGATGTCTCACTGGTGTAACAACTGGCGCTGCCGCAACGGCAGCCCCTCTCTGATTCACATAGGGAGCCGCAGGCCGGCGTTACTTCTCCAGCTTGGCGATCTCTTCCCCGAATTCGCGAATGTCTTCAAAGCTGCGGTAGACGGAGGCAAAGCGGATGTAGGCCACCTTGTCCAGGCTCTTGAGCTCATCCATCACCAGATTGCCCACCAATTGGGAGGCGACTTCACGCTCACCGGTGGCCCGCAGGCGGGACTTGATGTGGTTGACCGCCTTCTCGATGGCCTCCATGCTCACCGGCCGCTTCTCCAGCGCCCGCAGAATGCCGGCCCGCAGTTTGTCTTCGTTGAAGGGCTCTCGGGAGCCGTTGGACTTGATGACGCGGGGCATGACCAGTTCGGCCATTTCGAAGGTGGTAAAACGCTCGTGACAGAGCAGGCATTCGCGACGGCGGCGCACCTGATGGCCCTCGGCCACCAGACGGGAATCGATCACCTTGGTATCAACGGCACTACAGAAAGGGCAATGCATCTGACCTCCGGCGTGGATGAAAATGGGCGCGGGCCCCGGGGGCTGGCGCTAGGCCGGCCAGTGTAACACGGCCATCCAGAGCCGGTAAAAGCCCATGAAAACAAGGGACAACCTGCCAGGCCTTCGGGCAGGACTCAGTCGTCATAGGGCAACGCCTCGGGGTCGCAATCCTGGTAATCGGGGGCAGGATCCGCCGCGAACCGGCGAGCAGCCACATGGCTGTGACCCAGCATCAGCGCCTTGCCCACCCGGTGCATGCCATCCATCACCCGACCGGCGCTGTCGAGCAGGATGGGATAGGCGAGATCCGCCGCCATCATGAGCTGGCAATGCGCCACCACGCTGCGCACCGTGGGCGTGGCGTCGCCATGGCCGTACCAGTGGTCGCGGTCAAGCTCGGCAATCTCGCCGAGTGCCACCGCCTGCACCGGCAGGTTGCGGCTCAGCCGGATCAAGCGGCGCACATCCCAGGCCAGCAGCCCCTGTTCGCTGGCGCGAAAGTGGTACTGGGCGCGAACCGTCTGCCGCAGTGACGCCTCCAGCACGTCCTCTTCCATGTCATCGCACATGATCACCTCTGTCTCATATTGCCAGACGCTGCAAAAAACAATGCCACCCGAGGGTGGCATTGGTCTTCAACCTGAAGGTCAGGCTGATTATGCGTAGACCGGGAAGCGGCGGCAGATATCCAGCACCTTCTCGCGCACAGTCGCCAGCACTTCTTCGTTGTCGTGGCTGTCCAGCACGTCGCAGATCCAGTTGGCCAACTGGATGGACTCGGCTTCCTTGAAGCCGCGGCGGGTAATGGCCGGGGTGCCGATACGCACGCCGGAGGTCACGAACGGGGAACGCGGGTCGTTCGGTACGGAGTTCTTGTTGACGGTGATGTTGGCCTTGCCGAGGGCTGCGTCGGCATCTTTGCCGGTCAGCTCGCGACCGATCAGGTCAACCAGCATCAGATGGTTGTCGGTACCGCCGGAGACGATCTTGTAGCCGCGCTCGATAAAGGTCGCCGCCATGGCCTTGGCGTTCTTCACGACCTGGGCCTGGTAGGTCTTGAACTCGGGCTCCAGCGCTTCCTTGAAGGCCACGGCCTTGCCGGCGATGACGTGCATCAGCGGGCCACCCTGACCACCCGGGAAGACGGCGGAGTTCAGCTTCTTGTACAGATCTTCGTCGTCGGCGGCGGAGAGGATCAGACCACCGCGCGGACCGGCCAGGGTCTTGTGGGTGGTGGAGGTGACCACGTGAGCGTGGGGCACCGGGTTCGGGTAGACGCCGGCGGCAATCAGACCGGCTACGTGGGCCATGTCCACGAACAGGTAAGCACCGATCTTGTCGGCGATCTCGCGCATGCGGGCCCAGTCGACGATGCCGGAGTAGGCGGAGAAGCCGCCGATCATCATCTTCGGCTTGTGCTCAACGGCCAGGCGCTCCATCTCGTCGTAGTCGATCTTGCCGGACTCGTCGATGCCGTAGGGGATGATGTTGTACAGCTTGCCGGAGAAGTTGACGGGGGAGCCGTGGGTCAAGTGACCGCCGTGGGCCAGGTTCATGCCGAGCACGGTGTCGCCCGGTTGCAGCAGGGCCATGTAGACGGCGCTGTTGGCCTGGGAGCCGGAGTGCGGCTGCACGTTGGCGTAGGTGGCACCGAACAGCTCTTTGGCGCGCTCGATGGCCAGGGTTTCAACCACATCCACATACTCGCAACCGCCGTAGTAACGCTTGGCCGGGTAGCCTTCGGCGTACTTGTTGGTCAACTGGGAGCCCTGGGCTTCCATGACGCGGGGGCTGGTGTAGTTCTCGGACGCAATCAGCTCGATGTGCTCTTCCTGACGACGGGTCTCGTCTGTGATGGCCTGCCACAGCTCTGGATCATAGCCGGCGATGGTCATGTCACGTTTCAACATCCGTTTATCTCCTGAAAATCGTTTGCGCGATAGGTGAAGTGGGCCCGCGCATTGTAACGTGAGCTGGATCAAAGAGACAGTCCAACCACCCAAAAAATTGTTTATAAAATGTAAAATACGTCGCAAATTTCGAATCCCGCCCCCTGGCTTCGCTCATCCCCCCGACCTCCCCACACCCGCAATCCGGCTCCAGCGATCGTCCCCGCTTCCCGGGCAAGGCGATAGAAACCAGAGCCAGATCATGGATATAGCATTTACTAACAGATAACATCTTTAGGCCATGGGACATCTGCACGAGCGGGTGTCGCTCCCTGCCATCCCGGAACACAAGGGGAAACGCCATGATGGATCATCTGATGCTGTTCGTGATTGTCGCGGTCTTCGCTCTCTTCTACTGGGTCTACTACACCGCCAGCCGCAAGGGTGCCTGCACCGCCAACTGGGAGACACTTCCCACCCGGGAGCAGTACCTGGCGGCCCATCCCGGCGCCGCCGACGGGGATCTCATCTTCTGCATCCATTGCGGTCACCATCAGCAGCGGGAGGTCGGCCTGGTGCACCAGATGGATTACCGCCGCCAGCACATCTGCCCCCGTTGCAAGCAGGTGCTCTATCGCGTCGAGGAGTAGGTCGGCCTCCTCGTCGCCCACGGTGATCCCGCGAATGCGACACCTCTCCTGGCGCTATCCGGCCAAAAGGCCCCATGAGTTTCCTTTATTTTTAAAGTCGTTAGAATCGGGGGCCATCAAGGCTCCCGATTGTCATCCACGGAGGAAAAATGCAGGAATTCATGGCGACCAGCGAACGCCGGGCCGAGCTTTATTGGTGGTTTTCCACCCTGTTTGCTGCCGAACTCAGTGATGCACAGATCGCTGAATACGACACCTATGACGTGCGCAGCTTCTTGAAGAGCCTCTCTACTCTCGACCCCATGCGCGAAGCCGTGGCCGAGCTCAACGACGCCATCGCCCGCCTGCTGGTGCGCCCCGAGCGCCAGACGGCGCTGGCCGCCGACTTCGCCGGCCTGTTCCTGAGCGCTCCCGGGCAGGGTGCCCTGCCCTACGAATCCCTCTACCGGGGCGAAGGCAAGCAGCTGATGCAGGCCCCCATGACCGAGATGCAGGCACGCCTCGATCGCCTCGGCATCAATGTCAGCGACAAGTACAATGAGCCTGCCGATCATCTGGCCATCGAGCTGGATCTGATGGGCAGCCTCATCATCCGCGCCGCCGAGTCGACCACCGCCGACCAGCGCGAGGCGTGGCTTGGCGAGCAGGAGTCCCTGCTGCACGGTCACCTGCTGGGCTGGTTCGAGCGCTTCGAGCAGGCCTGCCGGGCCGCCGACACGTTTGGCTTCTACGGTGCCAGTGCCCGCCTGCTGGGAGTCTTCCTCAAGATGGACGCCAACTACCTCTCCTTGGTCAAACCGGCACCGTCCGCCGACTGAGCCCGGCATGAAGACAGCCCTGCTTCTTATCGCATGCTGGCTGCTGGCCCTGATCCCGCTGGATCAGGGTCTCACTCCCCTCGTGACGCTGCTGTTCAACCCGGACCGCGCGCTCTACGGCACCGCCCAGCTCACCGGCTTTGCCGGCATCCTGCTGACCCTCTACCTCGCCAATCTCGGGGTGGAAGTGGTGCTGCGTCGCCGCTTCCAGATAGCGGGCATGCTGGCCCTGCTCGCCGCCTGGATAGATTTCATCAACAGCAGCGGCACCGAGAGCCACTGGCTGGTGCTCTACGCCATGGCGTTGCCGTTTCATCTGGTGGGCTGGCTGGTATTTGTTCGCGGGATCCAGGCGTTTGGCCGCCAGAAAGGCTGACATCTCGTTGATTTCACACCCTTCTCACACTTTCTTTCTCTCCTGACACTTCCTGCCATACTGACACAGTCGTCCTAATGACAAAGCAATCAATTCAGGAGCCTCCATGGAAAAAGTGCTGCCCGAATCGGTTCCGACACGGCATTTGTCAGGCCCGCTCTCTCCCTACGAGTTGCAACAGCTGTTCGCCCAGGCGCCCGTCGGGATTGGGGTCTTCGATCACGAATTAAGGTGTCGCGACGTCAACGGACGCTTTGCCGAACTGACCGGCCTCGCGCGGGCAGAGCACCCGGGCAAGACGCTATACGACATTGTCCCTGCCCAGACTCCCCAGCTGCTCCCGCTGTTTCAGCAACTGCGACAAGGTCCCCCCCGATGCACATTTGAGGTGGAAATGGTCGGTCTCTCCCGCGCGGCCTCCCCCGCACGCTGGCAAGTGAGCGTCAGCTCCGTGCTGGATGAGGAGGGCACCTTCAGCGGCATCTTCCTCGTGATGAGGGAGTCCGTACAGACAAGCACCCACCTCGACGCACCCGCGTCCCCCGGCCTGCAGGAGATGGCCCACCGCCATGCACTGCGTCTCTATCAGGCCGAAGCCCGCTTGCAGCACCTCTCCTATTACGATCCCCTCACCGATCTCGGCAATCGCCATCTGCTGCAAGAGCGCCTCACTCTGGAGATAGAGACGGCCAGGGTGAACCGCCACGTCCTGGCGCTGCTGTTCATCGATCTCGACGGCTTCAAACTCATCAACGACAACCTGGGGCACAGTGCCGGCGATCTGCTGCTCAAGCTGTCGGCAGACCGCATTCGCCACTGCCTGCGCCCCGGAGACATCGCCATCCGGCTGGGGGCAGACGAATTTCTGGTGTTGCTGCCCGCCATCAGAGACACCCAGGATCTGCTGGGTCTCATCGAGGGGTTGCAACGCAGGCTGCACGATCCCGCCGACATCGGCCAGGAGCGGGTGAGGCTCTCCGCCAGCATCGGCATCTCCCTCTATCCGGAGCATGGCCAGACCCCGGACAGCCTTATCAGCGCGGCGGACAACGCCATGCATGAAGCCAAGCGCCGTGGCCGCAACGGCTATCTGTTCCACTCCCCCGACATGACGGCACAGACCAGGGAGCGGATGCTGCTGGAGCAGGGATTGCTCAAGGCCATTGAGCAGCAAGAGTTTCGCCTGCTCTACCAACCCATGGCGGATCTGGCGGATGGTCATCTCAGCGGCCTGGAGGCCCTGATCCGATGGCAGCATCCCAGCCTTGGCATGATATCCCCGGACCGTTTCATTCCGGTGGCAGAGGAGTGCGGTCTCATCGAACCGCTGGGCGAATGGGTGATGCGCACCGCCTGCCGGCAAGGGCAGCAGTGGCTGGCCGAAGGGCTCGCCGTGCCCAGGCTCTCGGTCAATGTGTCGGTCAGGGAGATGCGCTCCCACGACTACGTGGAGCGGGTGACAGCCATTCTGGCCGAGACCGGTTTTCCTGCCGAGCGGCTGGAGATCGAGGTGACCGAGAGCATCATCCAGAGCGTGGATCACAGTCTGCGGCTCTTCACCCGTCTCAAGGCGCTGGGGGTACAGATCGCCATCGACGACTTCGGCACCGGTTTCTCCTCCCTGAGCCTGCTCAGGAGCCTGCCCATCGATCGCATCAAGATAGACAGGGCCTTCGTCCAGGCGTTGCCCGACGACAAGCACAGCCGCGAGCTGTGCCGTACCATAGTCCAGCTAGCCACCTCCCTCGGCATGGCCGTTACGGCGGAAGGGATAGAAACCCAGCCCCAGCGCCAGTTCCTGCAATCCCTGCGTTGCGAGGAGGGACAGGGCTACCTGTTCAGCCATCCCCTGCCAGAACCCCAGCTGCCTTCCCTGCTCCCCGTCCGCCATTGAGCCTTGGCCGCGCCACCACGAAAGCAAAGAAGGGAGCCCATGGCTCCCTTCTTTGCTCTCAACGTGTCCTCTCACCTGCTATCTTCGTCGCTATCCAAAAGTCTAATTGCCCTCGGGAACCAAAGGTATAAGTTGTTACTCAATCATTAAGAAAATGTATTCACAGGAGTGAGAGATGAGCGAGAGCAAGGTCTACCCGGTCAAGGCCCACATCGGCAACGGCGCCCTGCTGGACAAGGAAGGTTATGAAGCCATGTATCAGGCATCGGTGCAGGATCCGGACGCCTTCTGGGGGGAGCAGGGCAAGATCCTTGACTGGATGACCCCCTACACCCGCGTCAAGAACACCTCCTACGATCCGGGCCACGTCTCCATCAAGTGGTATGAGGATGGTCTGCTCAACGTCTCGGCCAACTGCCTGGATCGTCATCTGAGCGAGCGCGGCGACAAGGTCGCCATCATCTGGGAAGGGGACAACCCGGCCGAAGATCGCAAGATCACCTATCGCGAACTGCACGCCGAAGTGTGCAAGTTTGCCAACGTGCTCAAAGCCCAGGGGGTCAAGCGTGGCCACATGGTCTGCCTTTATATGCCCATGGTGCCGGAGGCGGCCATCGCCATGCTGGCCTGTACCCGCATCGGGGCCGTGCACAGCATCGTCTTCGGCGGCTTCTCGCCGGAGGCGCTCTCGGGCCGCATCATCGACTCCGGCGCCTCCGTCGTCATCACCGCCGACGAGGGGTTGCGAGGCGGTCGCCCCATCCCCCTCAAGAAGAACGTGGATGAGGCCCTTACCCACCCGGATACCAAGGTCAGCAAGGTGATCGTCCTCAAGCGCACCGGTGGCAACGTGGCCTGGCACGAGCACAGAGACATCTGGTGGCATGATGCGGTCAACGCCGCCAGCCCGGATTGTCCGCCCGAAGCCATGGGCGCCGAAGATCCCCTGTTCGTGCTCTACACCTCCGGCTCCACCGGCAAACCCAAGGGTGTGCTGCACACCACGGGCGGCTATCTGGTCTATGCCGCCCTCACCTTCAAATACGTGTTCGATTACCACGAAGAGGACATCTACTGGTGTACCGCCGACGTGGGCTGGGTCACCGGTCACTCCTATCTGGTCTACGGGCCGCTGGCCAACGGCGCCACCACCGTCATGTTCGAAGGGGTGCCCAATTACCCGGCCACCAACCGCATGAGTCAGGTGGTGGACAAACACCAGGTCACCATCCTCTATACCGCCCCCACCGCCATTCGCGCACTGATGGCCAAGGGCAAGGAGGCTGTCGAAGGCACTTCCCGCACCAGCCTGCGCATCATGGGGTCGGTGGGTGAACCCATCAACCCGGAAGCCTGGGAGTGGTACTACCGCACCATCGGCGACGAGCGCTGCCCCATCGTCGACACCTGGTGGCAGACCGAGACCGGCGGCATCCTCATCACTCCGCTGCCCGGCGTCACCGCGCTCAAGCCCGGCTCGGCCACCCGTCCCTTCTTCGGAGTACAGCCTGCTCTGGTGGACAACCTGGGTGAGCCGCTGGAGGGCGCCACCGAGGGCAACCTGGTGATCACCGACTCCTGGCCCGGCCAGATGCGTACCGTGTTCGGCGATCACGAGCGCTTCGAGCAGACCTACTTCTCCACCTTCCCGGGTCGCTACTTCACCGGCGACGGTGCCCGTCGCGACGAGGACGGCTACTACTGGATCACCGGCCGGGTGGATGATGTACTCAACGTCTCCGGCCACCGCATGGGCACCGCCGAAATCGAGTCCGCTCTGGTGGCCCATCCGAAAATCGCCGAAGCGGCGGTGGTGGGCGTTCCCCACGAGATCAAGGGACAGGGCATCTACGCCTATGTCACCCTGATCGCCGGGGAAGAGCCGAGCCGCGAGCTGCACAAGGAAGTGAAGGAGTGGGTGCGCAAGGAGATTGGCGCCATCGCGACCCCGGACGTGATCCACTGGGCCGAGGGGCTGCCCAAGACCCGTTCCGGCAAGATCATGCGGCGTATCTTGCGCAAGATCGCCACCGGCGAAACCGACAGCCTGGGGGATATCTCCACCCTGGCGGATCCGGGGGTCGTGGACAAGCTGATCCGCGAGAAGTCGGAAGCGGCGTGAGTCTCTTCCCCACGTCAACAGAGCCGGCCACGTGCCGGCTTTGTTGTCTTCGGGATCCGGACAGAGCAGAGTTCGGTGGCAGGCAGGGCTTGCGGGCAAACCAGGCCGATAAATAGCCAGATGTAGAGATTAGACCAGTAAAATGCTGCTAATTTTCACGAAATCAATATAATTGCGAAATCTGTGTGTCAGGGCACACCGATTTGTGCAAAAATCGGCTAGATTTTTGGTAGTCCAAAGATAGCTGATAGATAGCAGCATAATCATCGAGGATGTACTCAATATGTCGCAACATCACCGAATCCTCCTGCTTAACGGCCCCAATCTGAATTTGCTGGGCAAGCGGGAACCGGGAATCTACGGCAGCAAGACGCTCGATGAGATCGTCGCCGATCTGACGCGCAGCGCCAGCGAACTCGGTGTCACCCTGGAACATCTGCAATCCAATGCCGAGCACGAGCTGATCGGCCGCATCCATCAGGCCATGGGCCAGGTGGATTTCATCATCATCAATCCCGCCGCCTTCACCCATACCAGCGTTGCCCTGCGCGATGCCCTGCTGGGTGTGGCCATCCCCTTTATCGAGGTTCACCTGTCAAACGTTCATGCCAGGGAGCCCTTCCGTCATCACTCCTATCTGTCTGATGTCGCCAAGGGGGTGATCTGCGGGTTGGGTGCCGATGGTTACCAATTCGCTTTAACCGCGGCCGTGCATCAGTTGCGCGCGGCTTGATAATCACTGATCAGATAAAGAAGAAAGAGAATGCTAATGGATATCCGCAAAATCAAGAAGCTGATTGAACTGGTTGAAGAGTCCGGCATCGCCGAGCTGGAAATCTCCGAAGGGGAAGAGTCCGTTCGCATCAGCCGTAATTTCTCCGGCCAGGTTAGCGTTGCCCCGCAGATGATCATGCCCCAGGCCGCAGCTCAGGTTGCCGCACCGGTTGCCGCTGCTCCGGCAGCAGCCGCTGCACCTGCTGCCGATGCCGCCCCGAGCGGTCATCTGATGCGCTCCCCCATGGTGGGCTCCTTCTACCGCTCCTCCAGCCCGGAAGCCAAGCCGTTCGTGGAAGTCGGTCAGCACGTCAATGTCGGCGACACCCTGTGCATCGTCGAAGCCATGAAAATGATGAACCAAATCGAGTCTGACAAGGCCGGCGTGATCAAAGCGATCCTGGTTGAAAATGGTCAGGCCGTCGAGTTTGACGAGCCGCTGTTCATCATCGAATAAGGGAAAATGCCACCCATGTTGGACAAAGTAGTCATCGCCAACCGCGGTGAAATTGCCCTGCGGATCCTGCGCGCCTGCAAAGAGCTCGGGATCAAGACAGTGGCCGTTCACTCCACTGCCGATCGGGAGCTCAAGCATGTGCTCCTGGCGGACGAAACCATCTGCATCGGCAAACCTGCCAGCGGTGAGTCCTACCTCAATGTGCCGGCCATCATCGCCGCCGCCGAGGTGACCGGTGCCGTCGCCATCCACCCGGGCTACGGCTTCCTCTCCGAGAATGCCGACTTCGCCGAAGTGGTCGAGAAATCCGGCTTCATCTTCATCGGCCCGCGCGCCGAGACCATTCGCCTGATGGGTGACAAGGTCTCCGCCATCGAGGCGATGAAGAAGGCGGGCGTGCCCTGCGTACCCGGCTCCGACGGCCCGGTGGACAACGATGCCAAGCGCAACGCCGCCATCGCCAAGCGGATCGGGTATCCGGTGATCATCAAGGCCGCCGGTGGCGGTGGTGGTCGCGGCATGCGCGTGGTGCGCAACGAGGCCGAACTGGCCTCCGCCATCGCGCTGACCAAATCCGAAGCGGGCCAGTTCTTCAAGAACGACATGGTCTACATGGAGAAGTACCTGGAGAACCCGCGCCACATCGAGATCCAGGTGCTGGCTGACGGTCAGGGTACCGCCCTCTATCTGGGTGAGCGGGACTGCTCCATGCAGCGCCGTCACCAGAAGGTCGTGGAAGAGGCGCCGGCCCCCGGCATCACCGAGGAGATGCGCAAGTTCATCGGTGAGCGCTGTGTGCGCGCCTGTCTCGAGATCGGCTACCGCGGTGCGGGTACCTTCGAGTTCCTGTACGAGAACGGCGAGTTCTATTTCATCGAGATGAACACCCGTATCCAGGTGGAACATCCGGTCACCGAGATGGTCACCGGCGTCGACCTCATCAAGGAGCAGCTGCGCATTGCCGCCGGTCAGCCCCTGTCGATCACCCAGCAGGACATCCGCATCCGTGGCCATGCCATCGAGTGCCGGATCAATGCCGAAGATCCGGCCACCTTCCTGCCCTCTCCCGGTCTCATCCAGCGCTTCCACGCGCCGGGCGGCCTGGGCGTGCGCTGGGAATCCCACATCTATGCGGGTTACAAGGTCCCCCCCTACTACGACTCCATGATCGGCAAGCTGATCTGCTACGGGGAGAACCGCGACGTGGCCATCGCCCGCATGCGCCACTCCCTCGACGAGCTGGTGGTGGAAGGGATCAAGACCAACATCGCCCTGCAAAAAGAGATCATGAAGGACGAAAACTTCCAGCACGGTGGCACTAACATCCACTACCTGCACAAGAAGTTGGGTCTGTAATGGCTTGAGGCCCGACCCATTGAGCAAGGTGGCCGCATGAGCAGCCACTACCTGCACAAGAAGTCGGGTCTGTAATAGCTTGAGGCCCGACCCATTGAGCACGGTGGCAGCACAGAGCGGCCACCACCTGCACAAGAAGTCGGGTCTGCAAAGACCCCTTTCATCGGGATATTACGCGATCCACCCGGATCGCCAACGTAAAAAAGGGCCATGGCGACATGGCCCTTTTTTGTTATTCTTGCGCCCCGCTCACTCGTCGGAGGCCACAGTGAACCGTTTCGCACTCGCCCGTCGGGAAGCAGCCTTCTGCCTGCTGCTGACCCTGCTCTACTTTGTCGCCTGGTATGGCTCGGCGTATTTCATCCCCGAGGATCTCGAGCTGTGGGACCTGCCTCTCTGGTTCCTGCTCAGTTGCATCCTGATGCCGCTGCTGTTCATCGGCCTCTGCGCCCTCATGGTGGATCGCCTGTTCGTCGATATTCCCCTGGATAGCGAGGTACCACCCCATGAATCTTGAGCTGATGCTGCCGCTCTGCATCTACCTGGTGCTGGTACTGGGGGTCGGTTTCTGGGCCAGTCGCCACCGGACCGGCGGCAACTTCATGCAGGAGTACTTCATCGGCAACCGCAGCATGGGGGGGCTGGTGCTCGCCATGACCCTGGTGGCCACTTATACCTCTGCATCGTCCTTCATCGGCGGGCCGGGAGCCGCCTACAAGGTCGGCCTCGGCTGGGTGTTGCTGGCGATGATCCAGCTGCCCACTGTCTGGCTCACCCTGGGGGTGCTTGGCAAGAAGTTCGCCATCATCGCCCGCCGGGTCAACGCGGTGACCATCAACGACATGCTGTGGGCCCGCTACCAGAGCAGGGCGGTGGTCGTGCTGGGTTCGGTCACCATCATCCTCGCCTTCATCGCCACCATGGTGGTGCAGTTCATCGGCGGCGCCCGCCTGCTGGAAACGGCGACCGGCCTCAGCTATCAGCAGGGGCTCTTCCTGTTTGCCAGTTGCGTGCTGCTCTACACGGTGATCGGCGGCTTTCGCGCCGTGGTGATGACGGATGCCCTGCAGGGCATCGTCATGCTCATCGGCACTGGCGCCCTGCTGGCGGGCATCCTCATCGCCGGTGACGGGTTGCCGAATCTTGTCCACCAGCTCAAGGAGATAGATCCCAAGCTGGTGAGCCCCCAGGGGGCCGGCGACATGCTGACCCAACCCTTCATGCTGAGCTTCTGGGTGCTGGTCTGCATCGGGGTGGTGGGCTTGCCCCACTCGGCGCTGCGCTGCTTTGGCTACCGGGACAGCAAGGCGCTGCACCGGGGCATCCTCATCGGCACCATCGTCTGCGCCCTGCTGATGTTCGGCATGCACCTGGCCGGGGCGCTGGGCCGCGCCATCCTGCCCGGCATGGACAGCCCGGACAAGATCATGCCCTCCCTGATGATGGAGGTGCTCCCCCCCTGGCTGGCCGGGGTCTTCCTGGCGGCCCCCATGGCGGCCATCATGTCCACCATCGACTCCCAGCTGATCCAGGCCTCCGCCACCCTGGTGAAAGATCTCTACCTCAATTACCTCAACCCCAGGCAGGAGAAGCTGGAGGTCCGGGTGCCGCGCCTCTCCCTGCTCTGCACCCTGATCCTGGGTACCCTGGTGCTGCTGGCGGCGCTCCAGCCCCCCGAGATGATCATCTGGCTCAACCTGCTCGCCTTCGGCGGCCTGCAGGCGGTCTTCCTCTGGCCCCTGGTGCTCGGCCTCTACTGGTCCAGGGCCAACGGCCCGGGAGCCCTGGCCAGCATGGTCTGCGGCATCCTCTGTTACGGTACCTTGAGCCAATGGGGGATCAAGGTGGCCGGCCTGCACGCCATCGTCCCGAGCCTGGTCCTTGGCCTCGCGGCCTTTGTCCTAGTCAGCCTGCTCACTCCTGCCCCGGATCAGCGTGTCCGTCGATTGTTTGATCAAAATTAAGAAAAGGATCAATAAAGGAAGGCTCGCCTATTCCCAAATGGGGGCTCACGGGTAAAATGTGCGCCACGTCACAAATACCGTGCCCCCATGCCAGTCCAGAACGCCAGAAAGATCCTGACCCAGTCCCTGCAGCGCCTCGGCTATGCCCTGTTGCTGCCCGTCTCCATCCTGCCCCTGGCCGCCCTGCTCCACCGGCTCGGCCAACCGGACGTGCTGGATCTCGCCGTGCTCTCCCTCGCCGGTCGCGCCCTCTTCAGCCAGATGCCGCTCATCTATGCGGTGGCCATCGCCTTCGGGTTGAGTCGCCAGGGGCAAGGAGCCCAGGCGCTCGCCGGTGCGGTCAACTTCCTGCTGCTGAGCTCGGCGCTGGGCACCCTGGTGCCCGGGCTGCATGCGGACATGATCTGCGGCCTGCTGGCCGGGCTCGTCACCGCCATGGTCTGCTCCCGGGCCCGCGCTCTGCGGCTGCCGGGCTGGTTGCTCCCCCTGCAGGAAGATCTGCCGGGCATGTTGCTCTCGGCGCTGACCTGCCTGCTGCTGGTGATCCCCCTCTCCATCCTCTGGCCGCTGCTAGAACAGGGGCTCACCCTGCTCGCCTCCGATCTGCTCACCACGCCATTTGGCGCCTTCTGCTACGGCGTGCTGAACCGGCTGCTGATCCCCCTCGGTCTGCACCAGGTGCTGGGCAGCCTCATCGGGCTCGGGGAGAGCAACCTGCAAGCCCTCTCGACCGCCCAGCCACTGCATGAAGGCTATGTGGCCGGGCTCTATCCGGTCATCATGTTCGGCCTGCCCGGCGCCTGTTTTGCCATCTGGATCCATCGCCAGCGGATGCAGCAACTGCCCCAGGGAGGGCTGCTGCTCACCCTGGCGCTCACCTCGGCACTGGTGGGCATCACGGAGCCCATCGAGTTCCTGTTTGCCTTCACCGCTCCCTGGCTGTTTCTCGCCCATGCCCTGCTGACCGGTCTGTCGCTGGCCATCTGCAGCGGGCTCGACATCCAGGTGGGCAGCTACTTTTCTGCCGGATTGCTGGATCTGGTGCTGAGCTACCACGCCGGTCTGCACAGCTTCTGGCTCATCCCCCTGGGCATCCTCTTCTTCGTCGTCTATGCCCTGCTCTTCTCCCGGCTGCTGGAACACGCCCCCCTCAGTCTGCCGGGCAAGCCTATCACCGAGGATCTCTCCCGGCTCGCGACCGTGGCCCCCACCGATCCCCAGATGCTGGCTATCCAGTACCTCAAGATGCTGGGGGGCATGGACAACCTGCAGGCCATGAGCGTCTGCCTGACCCGCCTCAGCCTGCGGGTTCGCGACATGGCCCTGGTGGATCAATCCTGCCTGGCCAGACTGGGCTGCCTCTCCTGGGTCGTGCTCAACGAACATCAGCTGGTGCTGGTGCTCGGCCCCCATGCCGGCCTCATCGAAGGGCAGATCCGCATGCTGGCGGAACGCCAGTCGGTCCCGCTCGGTCTCGAACCGGCTCAGGCTCCCCTTGGCCAGCACCAGTGATCAGGCGAAGGGAAGACGTTCGGCCACGAAGTCCATCAGGCTGCGAAGGGCGGGGGCCAGGTGTTCCCGGCTCGGGTAGATGAGATAGAAGGGGTTCACCGGAACCAGGAGATCCGGCAGCACCTTGAGCAGTCGCCCCGCCGCCAGATCGTCGCCGCAGACATGGGCCGGCAGCAGGGCAATCCCCCCGTCATGGAGTGCCAGCTCCCGCAGCGCCAGCAGGCTGTTGCTCTGGCAGGCCCCGCGAGGGCGCCAGCCCCCCTCCTGCAATGGCCACACCGGCAAGGAGCCATGTACCAGGCAGGCGTGTCCGGCCAGCTCCGAGAGTTGGAGCGGCGTCCCGTTGGCCGCCAGGTAACCGGGAGATGCCACCAGATGGCGCGCCACCTGGCCGATGCGCCGGCAGATGAGGCTGGAATCTTTCAGCGGCGCTGCCCGCAGCGCCAGATCGTAACCTTCCCCCACCAGATCCAGCTGTTCATCGCAAAGGGTCAGCTCCAGCACCACCTCGGGATAGAGGGCGCGAAATTCGGCCAGTATCCGACCAAGCAGCAAGGTTCCCGTGGCTTCGGGAGCAGTGATCCGCACCCGCCCTCCAGGAGCCTCGCGCAACCGCGCCATCGCCAGGTTGGCACTACGCGCCAGTGCCAGCAGCTCCTGACAATGGGTCACATAGACCTCCCCCTGGGGCGTCAGGCTGAGCCTGCGGGTGGTGCGTTGCAGCAACCTCACCCCGAGCCGGGATTCGAGGCGCGAGATCTTCTGGCTCACCGAGGACTTGGGCATGCCGAGCACCTCGGCCGCCCCGGTGAAGCTCCCCTGCTCCACCACGGTGGCGAACAGCCCCATCAACTCCAGTTCGACATTGTTCATATATTCAAACAGTCTTTACCAATTACCCATCTTAATCTTGATAATTATCCAGACTAGAGTGAGTGGCAATCCCGAACACTGCTATTTGAAAGGAAAAGCCATGAAAGCCATCGCCCTGACTCACTATCTGCCAAGCAACCACCCCCACTGCTTCATCGAGAGCGATCTGCCCGATCCGACACCGGGCCCGCGGGATCTGCTGGTACGGGTCAACGCCACCTCCATCAATCCGGTCGACACCAAGGTACGCGCCCCCAAGGACAAGGTCGAAAGCAGCCCCCGCGTGCTGGGCTGGGACGCCGTGGGCGAAGTGATCGCCGTCGGTAGCGACGTCACCCTGTTCAAGGCCGGTGACAGGATCTGGTATGCCGGCGACATCAGCCGCCCGGGCAGCAACAGCGCCCTGCAACTGGTGGATGAGCGCATTGCCGCCATCGCCCCAGTCAACCTGACCGATCTGGAAGCCGCCGCCCTGCCGCTCACCGCCATCACCGCCTGGGAAACCCTGTTCGAGCGCATGAGCCTTACCCGAGAAAGCACCGGGCGACTGCTGATCATCGGGGGCGCCGGCGGGGTCGGTTCCATCGCCATCCAGCTCGCCCGCCAGCTCACCGGGATGGAGGTGATCGCCACCGCGTCGCGCCCAGAAACCCGGGAATGGTGCCTGGACATGGGAGCCCACCAGGTGGTGAGCCATCACCATCTGCAGGCGGAGCTCAAGGCACTCGGCATCAGCGAGGTGGATGCCATCTTCTGCACCAACGCCACCGAGCAGCACTGGAACACCATGGCCAGCCTCATCCGTCCGTTTGGTCACATCTGCACCATCGCCGAGTCCAGTGACCCCTGGGATCTGGGTCTGCTCAAACCAAAGAGCGTCACCTTCAGCCAGGAGTTCATGTTTACCCGCTCCCTGTTCCAGACCCCGGACATGATAGAGCAGCACAACCTGCTCGGCCGGGTCGCGGCCCTGATCGATGAAGGGGTGCTCAAGACCACCCTCAGCAAGGTGGTGCCCGAACTGACGCCCCTCACCCTGGCCCGGGCTCATGCCGAGCTGGAAGCGGGTCGCATGGTGGGCAAGCTGGTGATCGACATGAGCGGCTTCCATCGCTGAGGCGCCGCCAGAGCGGGTATCGTCGTCCTGACTATTCCCTTGTAGGTAAATAAATGCACCATCATGGGGTGAAATCACCAGTGACAAGCCCCAAGAGTGCACAGCCCCGCAGGTAACCTTTGTCCCTGACGGGGCATCTCCCCCGAAAAAACCATAAAAAAGAGGCCATCCCGTCGGGATGGCCCTAAAAACCTGAACGTTGGGGTAACAATCACACACATATCCTTATGCAGGACATCTGTAACTTTGCAGATAGCGTGCCAATCTCTGCTTTTCCCTCCCAATTAACCGCTTTTCAGCGCGCCGGCATAAAAAAAGCCACCCGAAGGTGGCTGAAAAAAGATGACGGAACTTCATAGAGCAAAGCATTCAGCGGGAACAAGTTGCTTCCCGTCACCCATGAAGGAATACATTAACCGTGCCAACTTGGCAGGGTTGCCTCCCTTCCCCATGAGGCCATGGTCAAACCACGACAGCACGGGTCCATGATGATAGAATCCCGCGGTTTCACATTTATGAAGAGCCGACGCCATGCCCTGGATACAAATTCGAATCAACGCCACTGCCAAGACCGCAGACAAGGTGAGCAACATGCTGCTGGGGCGTGGGGCCCAGGCGGTGACCTTTATGGATGCCAAGGATGTGCCCGTCTATGAGCCCATGCCCGGTGAAACCCCGCTCTGGGGCGAGACCGAAGTAATGGGACTGTTCGATGCCGAAACCGATCCGGCTCCCACCATCGCCTTCTTCCAGCAGATCTTCGGTGAAGACGTGGGCTACAAGGTCGAACAGCTGGAAGACAAGGACTGGGTGCGCGAGTGGATGGATCACTTCCACCCCATGCAGTTCGGCGAGCGGCTCTGGATCTGTCCGAGCTGGCGCGACGTGCCGAACCCCGATGCGGTCAACGTCATGCTGGACCCGGGCCTGGCCTTCGGCACCGGTACCCACCCCACCACGGCGCTCTGCCTGCAGTGGCTGGACGGGCTGGATCTGGCCGGCAAAACCGTGGTCGACTTTGGTTGCGGCTCAGGCATCCTCGGCATCGCCGCCCTGAAACTGGGGGCCGCCCGGGTCATCGGCATCGACATCGATCCGCAGGCCATCCAGGCCAGCCGTGACAACGCCGAGCGAAATGGCGTTGCCGACCAGATCGAACTCTACCTGCCGGCGGATCAGCCGCAAGACGTCGAAGCGGACGTGGTGGTCGCCAACATCCTGGCCGGCCCGCTGCGGGAACTGGCGCCGCTTATCGCCGGCCACGGCAAGGCGGGCAGCCTGATGGCCCTCTCCGGCGTGCTGGAAAGCCAGGCGCCAGAGCTGGAGACCATCTATGGCCAGTGGTTCGAAATGGACCCGACTGCGGTGAAGGAAGAGTGGTGCCGCCTCTCCGGCCGCAAATTCGGCTGATAAACAACAAGCCACGGTGGCTGCCAACCCATCAGCCACACACTCGGCTGATAAACAACAAGCCACGGCAGTTGCCAACCCATCAGCCGCACACTCGGCTGACAAGCAACAGGCCATGGCGGCAACACTTAGGTCGCTGAACGACAAGGGCACCCCAGGGTGCCCTTGTCGTTTCCGGACGCCCGTTCTCCTTCTGCCCACTCTGGGGAGAGCCTCACGCTTCTCTGCCCCCCGATGGCTTATCCTCTCTTCCTCCACCCCATCGAGGCCCAGTCATGACCGAATACGAGAAGATGATCGCCAGCCAGCCTTACAACTGCATGGCACCAGAGCTGGATCTGTTGCGCCGGGAGACGGCCCGCCTGTACCGCCGCTTCAATCGCAGCGACGAGGAGGATGAACAACTGGCGCTGCTGCAGCAGATCGTCGGCGAGCTGGCCCAGGGTGCCTTCATCTGCCCGCCCCTCTACTGCACCTATGGCCGCCACATCCACCTTGGCAAGGGCAGCTACATCAACATGGGGGCCACCCTGCTGGACAATGCCACCATTCGCATCGGCGCCGAGGTAATGATTGGGCCGAACGTGCAGATCTACACCGCCGCCCATGCGCTGGACGCCGATGAGCGCATTCAGGGGGTTGAGACGGCGCTGCCGGTCACCATCGAAGACAGGGTCTGGATAGGCGGCGGCGCCATCCTGCTGCCCGGCGTCACCATAGGGCGGGAAGCCGTCGTGGGTGCGGGCTCGGTCGTGACCAGAGATGTCCCGGCCGGTGCCAGGGTGGCAGGCAACCCGGCACGGCTGCTGCCAGTCAAAGGTTGAGCGGAAGGCCCGAGGCTCGCTCAGGCGCTTTCCAGCAAGCGGTCGATGCAGTGCACCACCTGCATGCTGGCGTTTTCCATGGTCTTGAGCTGCTCGACCATGCTTTTGATATCCCCCTGCTCGCGCGCGTGCAGGGCGGCCTTGCCGCTCTCGTGGACCCGCTTGTGGGGCCCGTCCAGTTCACGAAAGCCCGGCTTGTGGGCGAAGAGCTCCGCACCCTGCCCCTCGAAATACCATTTGCCCAGCCTGCACTGAGCGTGGTCGCTCACCGGCTCGTGAAAATGCTGCTGATCGATGAGCCGATAGATGGTGTTCTTCCAGACGGCGTGATCCAGCTTGGTGGTATTGAGGAAGGAGGTGGAGGCCGCACTGTGGATCACCTGCTGCATCCGGCCTGATTGTGCCAGCACCTGGGTCACCACCACATCGATCTGGGAGGAGGACGTCGCCACCTCGGCGGCACTGGCCTGATTGTCATCGATGATGGACTTGATCTCCTGCGCCTGGGCCACTATTTGCCTGACCAGCACCTCGATCTGGCTGCTGGCCTCATGAGCCTTGCTCGCCAGCTGACGCACCTCATCGGCGACCACGGCGAATCCTCGACCAGCTTCACCGGCCCTGGCCGCCTCGATGGCCGCATTGAGTGCCAGCAGGTTGGTCTGATCCGAAATGCCCTGGATGGCGGTCACGAACTGGTTGATGGCGGATGTACTGGCATCGAGCTGATGGACGGCTGCGAGGCTGCGAGCCGCCTCATCCGTGATGGCATGGGCGCGACCGGAGAGACGAGTGATGGCGCCCCGGGTCTGGGCAAAGAGCTGATCCAGCTCGCAAAGCGCTCCCTTTTCAGCCATCAGGTGCTCGGCACTGCCAGCCAGCGCTTCCCGCACGCTCTGCAGCATCTCACCTCCCTGGTTCTGGCAGGTGATAACCTGATTGAAGAGATCGCCACGCTCCCGGCTGGTGCGCTGCATGTGCTCGTATTCACCGATGGTGGCGCGCAATTCGGCCAGTTCGCTCTGGTGCTGCTGCTCTTTGAGAAGCATCGTCTCCCTGAGCTGTTGATTCTCTTTTTCAAGCTTGCGGTTGAACCACATATGGCCTCCGGATGGCAAAGGTGCGGGCAGTCGACATTGAAGGGAAGCCTCTGGCTCTCTTGTCTCTGCCGATGCTGGCTGATCCCGGGCCGGATTTCACCTGCAAATGCAGGATATTTGACCCTGATCCTGATTCCAATCGAGACCACATCAATGGCTGTGCAAAAGATCGCCGGAAAGAGACAAGGTGAGGTAGAGAAGAGGCAGAGGAGAAAGAACGCTGACGTGCCGATCCCGCAAAAATGAAGCCCAATGTCATCAAGACGTTGGGCTCTAAAAAGGTGCTACGGAATTGCGACTCTCATCGCAGAAAATTAGAAGGGGTCACCTTCTAAACTGGCAGTGGGATAATAACGCGGCGCAAACGTTTTACATAGCGTAATAAACCAGGAGTGAGAAGAATCTCTCACAATTCAAAAAATGTCCGGCCAACCCCCTTCTACCCTCTTGGCAAGTGCGCATTTATCAGTACAGCCTGACGGCTCTGTCAGAAAACAAAAAAGCCCTGAATAATCAGGGCTTTTGGCGTTCTGTGCTTCAGAAGCTGCGCACGAAGTCCTGGATGGGCAACTCGCGCAGCTTGCGGGCCTCCAGCATGGGGGTACCAAGGTAGAGGAAGCCCACCAGTTGATCCTCCGGTGCCAGCCCCAGTGCACCATGGATCTGCTCGTCGAAGATGAACCAGCCGGAGCGCCAGATGCCGTTGAAGCCCTGGGCCTGGGCCGCCATCTGCATCGCCATCAGGGCGCAACCGGCAGAGAGCTCCTGCTCCAGTTTCGGTACCTTGGGGTGCGCCTGATAACGGGTCGCCACCGCGATCACCAGGGGAGCACGCAGTGGCGCGGCGCGGCACTTCTCGACACTGTCCGCATCCTCGCCACGGGCATGGGCGGCATCGGCCAGCAATGTCCCCAGACGCTCACGCCCCTCCCCTTCAAACAGGATGAACTGCCAAGGGGTCAGGGTGCCGTGATCCGGCGCCCGCAGCCCGGCCTTGAGGATATTGTCGAGCACTTCGCCACTCGGGGCAGGCTCGGCCAGACGACCACAGGAGTGGCGATTGAGTAACAGATGGAGGGCATCCATGGGGCAGTTCCTTGTCAAAGGCGATGATGGCGCTACCTTAGCACAGCACCAGATGAAGAAAACCCCTGAGGTTCAGGGGTTTGTCAGGATACGAAAGGGCCGGGAGGCTAGATGACGGCAGCCAGCTCCGCCCCTTGACGGATGGCGCGTTTGGCATCCAGCTCGGCGGCCACGTCGGCACCGCCGATGATGTGCACCGGCTTGCCAGCAGCCTGCAGACCGGCCTGCAACTCCTTGAGGGGCTCCTGTCCGGCACAGATGATCACCTGATCCACCGGCAGGCACTGCTGCTGGTCGCCCACCTGGATGTGAAGCCCGGCATCGTCGATACGCAGGTACTGGACGCCGGAGAGCATCTGCACCTTGCGATTCTTGAGCACGGTGCGATGGATCCAGCCGGTGGTCTTGCCAAGGCCGTCGCCCACCTTGCTCTCCTTGCGCTGGAGCAACCAGATCTGGCGCTCGGGGGCATCGATCTCGGGGGTAGTCAGGCCGCCGCGCTCACCCAGTTGCTTGTCGATACCCCACTCCTTGAGCCAGTGATCGCGATGGCTTTCAGCATCCGGCGCTCCTCTCTTCTCCACCAGGTATTCGGCCACGTCAAAGCCGATGCCGCCGGCGCCGATCACCGCCACCTTCTCGCCCACCGGCTTGTGATCACGCAAGACATCGAGGTAGCTCATCACCTTGGCATGCTCGATACCCGGAATGTTGGGAGTGCGCGGGCGGATGCCGGTGGCGAGGATCACCTCGTCAAAACCGCCGCCCAGCAGGCTCTCGGCACTCTGGCGCTGGCCAAGATAGAGCTCGACGCCGCACTTCTCCATCCGTTTGGCGAAGTAGCGCAGGGTCTCGTGAAACTCCTCCTTGCCCGGGATCTGCTTGGCAAAGTTGAACTGGCCGCCGATTTCGCTCGCCTGATCGAACAGGCTCACCTGATGGCCCCGCTCGGCGGCGTAGCAGGCAAACGCCAGCCCCGCAGGACCCGCCCCCACCACCGCCAGCTTCTTGGGTTGGGGCACCCGGCCAAACGTCAACTCGGTCTCGAAACAGGCGCGGGGGTTGACTAGGCAGGAGGCACGCTTTTGCTTGAACACGTGGTCGAGGCAGGCCTGGTTGCAGGCGATGCAGGTGTTGATCTCGTCCGCCCTGTCTTCAGCCGCCTTGATGACGAACTCGGGGTCTGCCAGGAAGGGGCGCGCCATGGAGACAATGTCCGCCTCCCCGCCCGCCAGGATGCGCTCTGCCACCTCGGGGGTGTTGATGCGGTTGGTGGTGATGAGGGGCACCTTGAGGTGCTTTTTCAGCTCGGCGGTCACCCAGCTGAAGGCACCGCGCGGCACGCTGGTGGCGATGGTGGGAATGCGCGCCTCGTGCCAGCCGATACCGGTGTTGATGAGGGTGACCCCCACCTGCTCCAGTGCCCGGCCAAGTGCGATCACTTCCTCAAGGGAGGAGCCCTGCTCCACCAGGTCCAGCATGGAGAGGCGGAAGATGATGATGAAATCCGTGCCCACCCGCTCACGGATGGCGCGGACAATCTCCACCGGGAAGCGCATGCGGTTTTCACTGCTGCCGCCCCAGCTATCGGTGCGCTTGTTGGTGCGTTCGCAGATGAACTGGTTGATGAGATAGCCTTCCGACCCCATCACCTCGACCCCGTCATAACCGGCCGCCTTGGCCAGCGCCGCAGTGGCGGCGAAGTCGCGAATGGTGCCGCGGATCTGCCGCTCGCTCATGGCCCGCGGCTTGAACGGGGAGATGGGAGCCTTGAGGGCGCTCGGCGCCAGGCTGAACGGATGGTAGGCGTAGCGGCCCGCATGAAGGATCTGCAGCGCTATCTTGCCCCCTTCCTGGTGCACTGCCTCGGTCACCTTGCGGTGTTTGGCTACCTGCCAGGGAAAGCTCAGCTGGGAGCCGTGGGGCACCAGCCGCCCCCGCAAATTGGGGGCGATACCGCCGGTCACGATGAGACCGACCCCGCCACGGGCCCGCTCACCATAGAAGGCGGCCAGCTTGTCAAAGCCCCCCTTTTCCTCCTCGAGGCCGGTGTGCATGGACCCCATCAGTACGCGGTTGCGCAACTGGGTAAAACCCAGATCGAGGGGGGTCAGCAGCGTGGGATAACGGCTCATGATGCACTCCTTGTCGAGGTCGATGTGCACGGGGTCATGCTCCAGCCTTCCTGGCTGCCTCGGGTGACGGGCAGTAAAAAGAAGAGGTAGGTGGAGGTGGGGCCGGCTCATCGGGCCTTTCAGTTAATTTTTTGTTATCAAACTGGAGCTAGAGTAAAGAATCGAAAACTCTTTTTCAAACAAATGTTTGGACATTTTTTCAGCGAACAGCTGTGTTCCGAAGTGGCGGGGAGGCAGTCGACTCAAGGGGAAATGGCAATTGGCTGCGCAACTGGTTAATAATGGCTGCTCTCAACCCATTAACAGGGCGACAACGCAGCTATGTCTATTTTCAAAGGTCTGGGATGGCTCTTTCGCAGCCTCTGGCGCCTGCTCAACTTTACCCGCTTGATGCTGGTCAATCTGCTGTTTCTCGTCGTGGTCTTGATCATCGTCTTCAGCGTCAGCCAGAAAGAGGCCCCCAGCGCCCCCATCGAAGGGGCTCTCACCCTCAATCTCTCCGGCGTACTGGTGGAACAGCGCACCCAGACCGATCCCACGGTGCAGCTGCTGCGCCAGGTGGACAACAGCGACGAACTGCCCAGCGAGATCGTCCTCTCCGATCTGCTGTGGGCCATCAAGAACGCCAAGGATGACGATCGCATCAAGGCGCTGGTGATCAAGCCCCAGGGTCTGCAAGGGGCCAGCCTCTCCAAACTGCAGGAGGTGACGGCCGCCATCGACGCCTTCAAGGAGAGCGGCAAGCCGGTCATCGCCATGGCGGACTACTACAGCCAGGGGGCCTATCTGCTCGCCGCCCACGCCGACCACGTGCTGCTCAACCAGAGTGGTGCCGTGCTGATCGAGGGGCTGGGTGTCTACCAGACCTACTTCAAGTCGGCACTGGAGAAGCTCAACATCACCCCGCACGTCTTCAAGGTCGGCACCTACAAGTCCTTCGTCGAGCCCTACACCCGGGACGAAATGTCCCCCGAGAGCAAGGAGGCGAACCAGCGCTGGCTGGATCAGCTGTGGCAATCCTATGTGGCCGACGTGGCGGAGCAGCGGGAGATCGAGCCGGATGCCGTCGCACCGAACAAGGATCACTTCCTCGAACTGCTGCGCAAGGCCGGCGGCAATGCGGCCAGCTACGCCCTCGACAACGGTCTGGTGGATCAGCTCGCCACCCGCGACGAGATGACCCAGGCGGTGATCAAGGAAGTGGGCGAGGCCGATGATCACGGCTGGAAGGGCGTGGGCCTGAAAGAGTATCTGGCCGCCATCCCGGAACAGTACCCCCAGAGCGGCAAGGATGAGGTTGGCCTCATCACCGCCAGCGGCGCCATCATGGATGGCGTCCAGCCTGCCGGCACCATCGGCGGCGACAGCCTTGCCGATCTGCTGGCCGAGGCCCGCCGTGACGATCAGGTGAAAGCCGTGGTGCTGCGAGTGGACAGCCCCGGCGGCAGCGCCTTCGCCGCCGAGCAGATCCGCGCCGAACTGCTGGCCCTGAAACAGGCGGGCAAGCCGGTGGTCATCTCCATGGGCAGCTACGCCGCCTCCGGTGGCTACTGGATCTCCGCCGATGCAGACAAGATCTTCGCCTCCCCCACCACCCTCACCGGTTCCATCGGGGTGTTCGGCATGTTCGCCACCATCGACAAGGCGCTCTCCCAGTACGGGGTACACACCGACGGCGTCGGCACCACCGACTTCGTGGGGGTCGGGCTGACCCGTGCCCTGCCGGATCACGTGGGTGAAGCCATTCAACTGAGTGTGGAAGACACCTATCAGCGCTTTGTCGGCCTGGTGGGCAAGGGCCGGGGCCTTAGCCCGGAAGAGGCGGAAAAAGCCGCCGAAGGCCGGGTCTGGACCGGGCAGGATGCCAAGGCACTGGGGCTGGTGGACGAGTTTGGCAATCTGGATGACGCCCTCAAGGCGGCCGCCGATCTCGCCAACCTCAAGAGCTGGCAGGTCACCCCCATCGCACCGGAAGAGTCGGCCAGGGACAAGTTCCTGCGCGAGCTGTTTGACAGCAGCGCCCAGGCGCTGGCCCCGCACCTGCAAAGCTGGCTGCCCGCCGGGCTTGGCAAGGCGCTGCTGGAGATGAACCGCACTCTGGACCCGCTGACCCGCTTCAACGATCCCCAGGGCACCTACGCCTTCTGCCCGGTCTGTCTCCCCTGACGCCGGGGACAGCCATAAAAAAACCGCCGACAGGCGGTTTTTTTATGGGGCAAGCGGCCTTGTCAGGTCAGCAAGCCGGACGCTTGCCAGCGGTGCAACTCTGCCAGCACCCGGGTCTCTCGCGCCGTCCACTGGGGACAGGGACCCGCCAGCTGGGTCTTGTTGGTTTGCAGGGCCTCGGCCAGGGGGAACCAGCCCGGCGTGAAGCCGAGGCGGATCTCGTAGGGCTGGGGGCGCGGCGCACTCCAGTCCTCCCCGACCCGGCAGAGGTAATAGGACGATCGGATGCAGTAGGCATCGTAATCCGGCTCGCGCGCGGCACGATACTCCCGGGTCTCTCCCAGCAGGGGGCCCACGGCCACCAGCTCCGCGCCACACTCTTCCCGCAGCTCCCGGGCCAGGGCCGCATCGTGCGCCTCCCCGTGCTCGATGCCGCCACCGGGGAACATGAGATCCCCGTTGACGCGGGAGTGCACCAGCAGCAGTCGATCACCACGCATCACCACGGCCCTCACCGTGGCCCGTTCAAGCACCCTGTCCTCGCCGCGGATCTGGCCGTGGACGAGGCGGATATCGAAGGGATGGACCCACTCCCGGGCTTCTGACAGGGTCGGATTCATGGTGTGTGGTAGCTCCCCTGCCTGAGTGCATCGACGATGGTGGCCGCCTGGTCGTCCAGCGTCTCCTGCTCCTCCTTGCCGATGGCATGGTAAATGCCGAGCCGGGTGGCGGAGACCTCGGGGCTCTCCTGGAATGACTCGCTCACCTTGCCCCACAGATAGGCCTGATCAAATCGCTTCTGCCCCATGTAGAGGGTGCTGAGGGCGGTGAGGATCCGGCTGTTGACCTTGTCCCCCTCCCGATAGAGGGAGAGCGCATGGTGCATCAGCCTGATGGCCTTCTCGGGCTCGCTCTTGGCATAGATGCCGCCGAGCGCCAGTTGCAGCTCGGGCTCCTCGAGGCTCGGCGTCCCCTCCTGCGCGAGGAAGCTGGCGCGGGCCTCGGGACTGGTGTTGTTGGTCCAGTGCCAGAGCAGCAGGTAGGGATCCTGGGAACCCCGGGTCTGAGCGTCCAGTTGCTCCAGTTGACGGCCGGCGGCCAGCATCCCTTCCACTCTGGGGCTCTTCTGCTCCCTGGCCCGCTTGTACTCAATGTTGGTGGAGTGCTCGGCGCACTGCAGATAACGCTCCAGGCCGCGCATCAGATCGTACTTGCGCCTGTCCGTCCCCTCTTCCTGGAGATAGTAACGACCGCGAATGACGTCGCTGCGCTCATAGCGACACCAGCCGTCGTCCACCAGGTCCGCGCACAGGGCGGGATATTGGGAGCAGATGTTGTGGATCCTGTCGTCGTCGCAGGCCGTCAACGTCAGGCAACAAGCGAGGGAAAGCAGTAACGGACGCTGTGAGAATAGGGTCATGGTTCACATCTGGTTGATAACAATCGCAACCCGCACCGGCCACCGCCAACTAGCAAACAGGCTACATATCCATTACAATGCGCGCGCCGTATAAGGCCGCGATTGCAGAATAATATAACGAAACCATCAGCCCTACACTGATCTGCCTTCGACGAATTTCAATTTGCCCAGGCAACTTGCTTCAACAACGTGAAATAAAAGGATCTGGTTAATGACCCACGAGCACTACTTGCAGGCGTGGCAGGAGAGCCAGGAGCTCGCCGAAGCCATGCAACCCTTGATAGGTCGCCTCTACCGACAGCAAGGGATAGAGATCACCCTCTACGGACGCCCCCTGCAAAACGCCTCCACCATCGATATCCTCAAGGCCCACCGGGTCGTTCGCCGCCACCAGGGCACCCCGCTGCCCATCCAGCAAAGCTTCCCTCTCCTGCGCACCATCGTCGCCCTGAACCCCACCGCCGCCGAAGTCGATCTCGGCAAACTGGCCGTGGGCTACTGGCAGGATCACGAGGATGAAGCCGGCATCGAAGATTATCTGCGTGCCAAGCTGGCACCGGCACTGAACCGCAGTGCCGTGCCCGCCCCGACCGACGTGGTGCTCTACGGCTTCGGCCGCATCGGCCGCCTGCTGGCCCGTCTGCTCATCGAGCGCACCGGCGCCGCCAACTCCCTGCGCCTGCGCGCCATCGTGGTGCGCGGCGGTCGCGACGGGGATCTGGAGAAGCGTGCCAGCCTGTTGCGCCGCGATTCGGTGCACGGCCCCTTCAACGGCTCCATCGAAGTGGATAGTGATCGCAGCGCCATCATCGCCAATGGCACCTTCATCCAGGTGATCTACGCCAACAGCCCGGCCGACATCGACTACACCGCCTACGGCATCGACAATGCGCTGATCGTCGACAACACCGGCGTCTGGCGTGACGAGGCGGGGCTGTCCGAGCACCTCAAGGCCCGCGGCGCCGCCCGGGTGCTGCTGACCGCCCCCGGCAAGGGGGAAATGAAGAACGTGGTGTTCGGGGTCAACCACGAGGTGATAGGCCCGGATGACAAGATAGTCTCCGCCGCCTCTTGCACCACCAACGCCATCACCCCGGTGCTCAAGGTGATGCAGGACAAGTACGGCATCCGCCACGGCCACGTGGAGACAGTCCACTCCTATACCAACGATCAGAACCTCATCGACAACTATCACAAAGGCGAGCGCCGCGGTCGCAGCGCAGCCCTCAACATGGTGATGACCAGCACCGGTGCCGCCAAGGCGGTGGCCAAGGCGCTGCCGGAGCTCAAGGGCAAGTTGACCGGCAACGCCATCCGGGTGCCCACACCCAACGTGTCGCTTGCCATCATCAACCTGTCGCTGGAACAGACCACCGATCGGGAGAGCCTCAACGCCTATCTGCAGCAAATGGCACTGAGCTCGGCCCTGCATCGCCAGATCGACTTCAGCGCCAGCACCGAGCTGGTCTCCTCCGACATGGTGGGCTCCCGTTTTGCGGGCATCGTCGACTCCCAGGCCACCATCGCCGAGGGGGATCACTGCGTGCTCTACGTATGGTATGACAACGAGTTCGGGTACAGTTGTCAGGTAGTACGGGTGATGGAGCAGATGGCCGGCGTAGTTCGCCAGGATCTGCCGGAATAGTCCGACAGGATCTGCCCGCCTGACCCCGTGTTCATGGCTCAATTTTCAAGGAGAGGCCGGATGTCGTCTCAGCAAGTGACGTTTCAACAAGCGATAGCGCAGATGCCCAAAGAGGTGTACGAGCGGCTCAAGACTGCGGTCGAGCTCGGCAAATGGCCGGATGGCAAGCCCCTCACCGAGGAGCAGAAGGCCACCTCCCTGCAGGCCGTGATGGCCTGGCAGGCGATGCACCTTGAGAACCCCGAGCACATGAACATCGGCCGTGACGGCGAGATCGTGATGAAGAGCAAGAGCGAGCTCAAGCGCCAATATCGCGATGAGGAAGAGATAGTGCGGGTCGACCTTAGCCACTGAGGCAGGCCGCACGTCACCTATCGCGGTAACGAAACGAAAGAGGGGAGCCATTATGGCTCCCCTCTTTTTTCCTCTCTATGCAGGATGACTCATCCCCCTCATCCCCGGCCCTTCTCCCACCAGGGGAGAAGGGAGCTGGCACGCACCTGCGAGCAGTCAGCGGGCCACCTGCCGGCGATCTTCATGGCAAACCTCGCCACCTCGATCTATCCCCTCTCCCGCTGGGAGAGGGTTAGGGTGGGAGGGAAAGTCAGGGGGTCAGTTCACCCCGCAGGGACTGCTGCATCAGCTCGCGGATGCGCGGCGCCGGCAGATCCTGGCTCAGCAGGAAGTGCAGCTTGGTGAGCGCCGCCTCGGCTGTCATGTCGAAGCCCGAGATGACTCCCGCACGGGAGAGGGCGTTGCCGGTGGCATAGCCCCCCATGTTGACCTTGCCGTGCAGGCACTGGCTCAGGTTGACGATGATGACGCCCCGGGCAGATGCCTCGGAGAGCAGCGCCAGCATGGCCGGGTTCTGGGGCGCATTGCCCACCCCGAAGGAGAGCAGGATCAGCGCACGCACCGGCTGTTGCAGGATGTTCGCTATCACCTCAGCCGATATCCCCGGGTAGAGGGTCACCACCCCGATGGGCTGGGGGGTGATGTCGTGCAGCACCAGGGGGCGATCGCACGGCACGCCCAGCTCACCTGCCTCCAGGGAGATGGCGATACCGGCATTGAGCAGGGGCGGGTAGTTGGGCGAGTCGAAGGCGTGGAAGCCGTCGGCATGCACCTTCTTGCTGCGGTTGCCGCGATAGAGCTGGTTGTTGAAGAAGAGCGTCACCTCGTGGATCGGGTAGTTGGCCGCGATATAGAGGGCGTTGAGCAGGTTCTGCTGACCGTCCGAGCGCAGCTCGGCCAGGGGGATCTGGGAGCCGGTGATGATGACCGGCTTGTGCAGATCTTCGAGCATGAAGGAGAGCGCAGACGCGGTGAACGACATGGTGTCGGTACCGTGCAGAATGACGAAACCGTCGTACTTGTCGTAGTTGCCCTTGATATCCTCGGCGATGCGCTGCCAGTCTGCCGGCGTCATGTCGGAAGAGTCGATGAGGGGGGCATATTCGTGGATATGGTAATCGGGCATTTCCGGTCGATGGAACTCGGGCATCCGTGCCAGACAGTCCTCCATGAAGCCCGCCATCGGTACATAACCGTGGTCGGAACGCTGCATCCCTATGGTGCCGCCTGTGTAGGCAATGTAGATGGACTTCTTCACACCCTCTCCTCTCTCTGGACTGGAAACCGGCAAATCAAACAGGGCTCAACCGATACAGCCCCCGTCCTTCAGATGGTGCGGGCGGGCTCAATATCGGTCATCAGCAGACCTCTTGAGGGTCTGTGTCCTCCCGTGGGGGCGGAACCGGGCGAATTATAAAGAGTGCCGCTGCAAATGACAGCCGCAGCAGCATTGTTGCGATCCGGAGCACACTCGGCGAGGCAGTTTTAAATGCCATGTTAACACCATGTTTTAATCATTAATGTGACATATGTGGATGTACTTGGTGTTTTTTGCTAGTATCCGGCGGATTTTTCACAAATCTCATCTGGACGCCCGACGAACACGGGCTCGTGTCGACCCCCTCTTTTGCAGAGGGACGGGGCTGCGGCCCCTCTGTCACTGGCGCGTTCGCCACTCTGTTTCATCCCGGCTGGATCCGTGAGTCTTTCTCGCCAAAGACACAGCCGATCAACATGGGAGCACTGAATGCTACAACTTGATGCCTACGCCACCCTGGTCGCCGCGACCCTGGTGCTGCTGCTTGGCCGCCTGCTGGTCAACAAGATAGGACCCCTGCGCACTTTCAACATCCCCAAACCCGTGGCCGGTGGCCTGGTGGTTGCCCTGGTGCTGCTGGTGCTGCGTTCCACCCTGCAGATCGAACTGCAATTTGATACCAGCCTGCAGACGGCCCTGATGCTGACCTTCTTCGCCTCCATCGGCCTCTCCGCCGATCTGGGCAGCCTCAAGCGCGGCGGCAAGGCGGTGGCCACCTTCCTGCTGGTGGTCACCGGCCTGCTGCTGGTGCAGAACAGCCTGGGGGTGGGTCTGGCCACCCTGCTGGGGCTGGATCCCCACATGGGGCTGCTGGCCGGCTCCATCACCCTCTCCGGCGGCCACGGCACCGGGGCGGCCTGGGGCTCCATCTTCACCGAGAAGTACGGCGTGCAATCCGCCGCCGAGCTGGCGATTGCCTGTGCCACCTTCGGCCTGGTGCTGGGGGGCCTCATCGGCGGCCCGGTTGCCCGTTATCTGGTGAAGAAGGTGCAGGTGCCCGGTGAGGAGCACAACCGTGACGGCGCCCCCCAGGGCTTCGAAATGCCGGACATGGAGCGCCCGCTCACCACCTTCAGCCTGATCGAGACTCTGGCACTCATCGCCATCAGCCTGAAAGGGGGCGAAATGCTGGCCCTCTACCTCAAGGGCGGCGTCTTCGAGTTGCCGATCTTCGTCTGCGTGCTGTTCGTCGGCGTGCTGCTGCGCAACCTGCTCACCCTGCTCAACTGGCACGAAGTGAGCGACCGTGAGGTCTCCCTGCTCGGCAACGTCAGCCTGTCGCTCTTCCTCGCCATGGCGCTGATGAGCCTCAAGCTGTGGGAGCTGGCAAGCCTGGCCCTGCCCATCTTCATACTGCTGGCCGTGCAGACGGTGGCCATGGCGCTCTACGCCATCTTCGTCACCTTCCGGGTCATGGGGCGCAACTATGATGCGGCCGTGCTGGCGGCGGGTCACTGCGGCTTCGGCCTCGGCGCCACCCCCACTGCCATTGCCAACATGCAGGCCATCACCCAGCGCTTCGGCCCCTCCCACCTGGCCTTCCTGGTGGTGCCCATGGTCGGTGCCTTCTTCATCGACATCATCAACGCCGTGGTGATCAAGCTGTTCCTGGCCCTGCCCTTCCTGTGATCCCGGACGCAGGCCCCGTATGACAGAGCCCACCTTGCGGTGGGCTCTTTGCTTGCTGGCCCCTGGACGCTGCCCCGACCCCCACCAAGGGGCCGACGGCAGGCAACAAAAAGCCCCGCACCAAGGTGCGGGGCTTTTTACTGACGCCACGGTAGGTAGGACTGCGGCCTGACCTTCCTTACAAAATAAAGGTCGACACCTGCTGGTTCAGGTTGGTGGCACGCCCCTTGAGGTTGTGCGCCTGATCCAGGTCGCGCATGGCGGAAGCGGTGATCTCGTCGCTCACATCCTTGATGGCGGTGGTGTTCTGGGTTATTTCACCGGTCACCTGGGTCTGCTCCTCGGCGGCGGTGGCGATCTGGCCCGCCATGTCGGAGATGAGGCTGACGGCCTGGGTGATCTCCTCCAGAGCCGCAGCGGCAGCGTCAGCATCCTTCACGCTGTTGTCCGCCAACCCCTGGCTGGTCTGCATCAGGCTCACCGCGCGGGCCGTGGTCTGTTGCAGGGTTTCGATGGTGGACTGGATCTCCTGGGTGGAATCCTGGGTACGGCGCGACAGCACCCGCACCTCGTCCGCCACCACGGCGAAACCGCGACCCTGTTCACCGGCCCGGGCCGCTTCAATGGCCGCGTTCAGCGCCAGCAGGTTGGTCTGCTCGGCGATGCCCTGGATGGTGGAGAGGATGCCGGAGATGGCCTGGGCGTGACGGCTCAGCTCACCGATGACGCCGGTCGCCTGCCCCACTTCCTCGGCCAGGTTGTTGATGGATTGGCGAGTCTGGTTCACCAGGATCTTGCCCTGTTCACTGCTCTGGGCGGATTGCTGGGCGGCGGCAGCGGTGTTCTCGGCGTTGCCCGCGATCTCCATGGTGGCACTCGCCATCTCGGTGACGGCGGTGGCGACCATGGTCACCTCCTCTTGCTGGCGCTGCAGCTCTTCCACCGCGGCCTGGTTGGTCACCAGACTGCGTTCGGCATCGGCGTTCAGCTCGTTGGCAAGCTGACGGATGTTGGCGATGAGCTGATGCTGGCTGCCCACGAAGCGGTTGAAGCTGCCGGCGAGCTGGCCCACTTCGTCATTGGCGTCGATCTTGATACGCTGGGTCAGATCGCCGTTACCGTCGGCGATGCGGGCCAGGGCCTGGGACACCTTGGTGAGGGGACCGAGCAGCAGGCTGACCAGCCAGGAGATGGCGAGGATGCTGCCCACCAGCACCAGCAGGGCCAGGCCGAGCTGGGTCATCAGCAGGGAGGAGAGCGGCGCCTCCAGGGTGCTCTTGTCCAGTACCAGCACCAGCTCCCAGTCGGTGTCCGGAATGTCCGTCGCCCACAGCAGCTTGTCACGCCCCTCGTTGTCGAAGAAAGCAGGCACCAGACTGTTGCTCGCCTTGCTCTGATCGATCAGGGCATTGGTCAGATCGTTGTCGATCTCGCTGGCCGGCTTCATCGCCTTGGCCGCATCCTTGTAGGCGATGACGGTGCCATCCTTGTGCATCAGGATGGCGAAGCCGTCCGCTGGCAGCTTCATCTTGGTGATGTCATCCACCAGGGAGGCGATGGAGAGATCCCCCCCCACCACGCCGCCCTGGGCAGGCTGGGCCAGGGTCACCACCAGAATGTTGTAGGCCACGTCAAGGTAGGGTTTGGTGACGATCATGCCGCCCTTGGCCATGGCTTCCTGATACCAGCCACGGGAGCGGGGATCGTAACCGTCGCGGTTGATGGAGGGGTCGGAGTCGTTCATCTTGCCGCTGCCCTCACCGAAATAGGTGAGCTGGAAACGGCCGGACACCTGGGCCTGTTGCAGGGCGTTGAGGGGCTCGGCACCGGCCTTGTTGCCAAGGGCCTGGATGACGTCACGACGGGCGGCAAGCCAGTCGCTGACGCTGGCGGCCTGCTGGCTGCCAAGGCGCTGCACCTGTTCCTGACTGCCTTGCAGCAGCATGGACTTCTGGCTGGTGTAGCTCTGCCAGGAGAGCAGCAGGATCACCAGTGACAAGGCGATGACCACAGACAACAGTATCTTCTGCTTGAGTGATAGGTTTTTCATCGTGTTTTCTTCTTGTGGGGGTCGGGAACAGGATCAATCGGGAGTGCGTGGCACTGTGTGTTGTTAGCGGCCAATCTGCGCAAAACTGAAGCGGAGAATGGCGTGAGTGACGATATTTTACGCGGAAATTTTAAAAATGCTGCGGAAAATTGGAGCAGGAAAAAGAGCGGGGCCAGCCAACCCTGTTTATTCCTTCTGCAATTGGCTAGAATATCCCGTTTTTAAATCACATCGACCCCGAGAGTTTTCACGATGTTTGAAGTCAATCCTGTATTAAACAAGCTTAAGGAGCTGTCTGAGAGGACCGAGCTGCTTAGGGGGTACCTTTGACTATGACGCCAAGAAAGAGCGTCTAGAAGAGGTCAATGCCGAGCTGGAACAGCCGGATGTCTGGAACGAACCCGAGCGCGCACAGGCGCTGGGCAAGGAGCGCGTCTCCCTGGAGAACGTCGTCAGCACCATCGATACCCTGACCCAGGGCGTCGATGACGTCGAGATGCTGGTCAGCCTGGCCGTCGAAGGCGAAGACGAAGAGACCTTCAACGAAGCCGTGGTCGAAGCGGACGAGCTGGAGGCCAAGCTGGTGGATCTCGAGTTCCGTCGCATGTTCTCCGGTCAGCACGACGGTTCCGACTGCTACATCGACATCCAGTCCGGTTCCGGTGGCACCGAGGCCCAGGACTGGGCCAACATGGTGCTGCGCATGTACCTGCGCTGGGGCGATGCCCACGGCTACAAGCCCGAGCTCATCGAGTGCTCCGAGGGCGACGTGGCCGGCATCAAGTCCGCCACCATCAAGTTCACCGGCGAGTATGCCTTCGGCTGGCTGCGCACCGAGACCGGCGTGCACCGCCTGGTACGCAAGTCGCCGTTCGATTCCGGCGGCCGTCGCCACACCTCGTTCTGCTCCGTGTTCGTCTACCCCGAGATCGATGATGACATCGAGATCGAGATCAACCCGGCTGATCTTCGCATCGACGTCTACCGCGCCTCCGGTGCCGGTGGTCAGCACGTCAACCGGACCGAGTCCGCGGTGCGTATCACCCACGTGCCGACCGGCGTGGTGGTGCAGTGCCAGAACGACCGTTCCCAGCACAAGAACAAAGATCAGTGTATGAAGCAGTTGAAGGCCAAGCTCTACGAGCTGGAAATTCAAAAGCAGAACGCTGAGAAGCAAGCCCTCGAAGAGACCAAGTCTGACATCGGCTGGGGCAGCCAGATCCGCTCCTACGTACTGGATGATTCCCGTATCAAGGATCTGCGCACCGGCGTCGAAACCCGCAATACCCAATCGGTACTCGACGGCGACTTGGACAAGTTTATCGAAGCCAGCCTGAAATCAGGCCTGTAAACAGAGCAGCAGGAATCACCATGTCTGAACAAACCACCACCCCGGAAGTCGACCAGACTCTCGAACTGAACAACGAGATGCTTGAGCGTCGCTCCAAGCTGGCCGCCTTGCGCGCCCAGGGCAACCCCTTCCCCAACGATTTCCGTCGTGACAGCCTCTCCGGCGATCTGCACGCCGAATTCGGCGACAAGAGCAATGACGAGCTGGTCGCCCTGGGTAAACAGGTGAAGATTGCCGGTCGCATCATGACCCGCCGGATCATGGGCAAGGCGTCTTTCGCGACCCTGCAGGACATGGCTGGCAAGATCCAGATCTACGTGACCCGTGACGACCTGCCGGAAGGCTTCTACAACGAGCAGTTCAAGAAGTGGGATCTGGGTGACATCGTCGGTGTCGAGGGCACCCTGTTCCGCACCAACGCCGGTGAGCTCTCCGTACACGTCTCCACCATCCGCCTGCTGACCAAGGCCCTGCGCCCGCTGCCCGAGAAGCACAAGGGTCTGACCGACCAGGAAGCCCGCTGCCGCCAGCGTTACCTGGACCTGATCGCCAACGAAGAGTCCCGCAAGACCTTCGTGACCCGCACCAAGGTGGTGGCAGGCATTCGCAAGTTCCTGAATGACAAGCGCTTCATGGAAGTGGAAACCCCCATGATGCAAGTCATCCCGGGTGGCGCCTCCGCACGTCCCTTCATCACCCACCACAATGCGCTGGACATCGACATGTACCTGCGTATCGCTCCGGAACTCTATCTGAAGCGTCTGGTGGTCGGTGGTTTCGAGCGTGTCTACGAGATCAACCGCAACTTCCGCAACGAAGGCATCTCCGTTCGCCATAACCCCGAGTTCACCATGCTCGAGTTCTATATGGCCTACGCCGATTACATCGATCTGATGGATCTCACCGAAGAGATGCTGCGCACTCTGGCGCAAGACATCCTGGGCGACACCAGGATCCGTTACGCCAAAGAGGGCGAAGAGGGCCTGACCATCGATTTCGGTCAGCCGTTCCAGCGCCTCTCCATGGTCGACTCCATCCTGAAGTACAACCCGGGTGTGACCCGTGACGATCTGGCCACTCTTGAGAAGGCCACCGCCGTCGCCAAGGGTCTGAAGATCGAGCTGATGAAGAGCTGGGAGCTGGGCCACGTGATCACCGCGATCTTCGAAGAGACCGTGGAACACATGCTGCTGCAACCGACCTTCATCACCGAGTACCCGGCCGCCGTCTCCCCGCTGGCCCGCCGCAACGACCAGAACCCGGACGTCACCGACCGCTTCGAATTCTTCATCGGCGGCCGCGAGCTGGCCAACGGCTTCTCCGAGCTGAACGATGCGGAAGATCAGGCCGAGCGCTTCCAGGCCCAGGTTGACCAGAAAGCCGCAGGCGATGACGAAGCCATGTTCTACGACGCCGACTTCGTCACCGCGCTGGAGCACGGTCTGCCGCCGACCGCCGGTCAGGGTATCGGTATCGACCGTCTGGTGATGCTGTTCACCAACAGCCACACCATCCGCGACGTCATCCTGTTCCCGGCCTTGCGTCCACAAAAGTAAGCGCCGCAGAAACAGGGCCGCAGCAAAACGCTGCCGTCCATGGCAATCAAAACGCCCCGCAATTGCGGGGCGTTTTTTATGCAGAAGTCACACTGTGACGAGCGGTCATCGGTCCGCTGGTGCGACAGGCGGCAGCAGCCACTCCCCCTGCCACAGGGTCAGTGCCCGGCCCGCCATCAGCACCCGCTCCTCCTGCAATTCCAGCCTGAGATCCCCACCCCGGGCCGAGATCTGGCGGGCCCGCAATTGCCGTTTGCCGAGCCGCTCGGCCCAGAAGGGCACCAGGGCGCAGTGGTTGGAGCCGGTCACCGGATCCTCGTCCACTCCGACCCAGGGGGCGAAGTAGCGGGAGACGAAGTCGTCCTCCTTCCGGCTCGATGGCGCCGTCACCATGATCCCCCGGCCCGGCAGAGCCCGCAGGGCGTGAAAATCGGGGGTGAGCGCGCGGACCTCTTCCTCGCTGGCGAGCTCAAGCAGGAACTTGGCCCCGGCCGCCAGGGTTTGCAGCGGCCGGCAACCGACCGCAGCCCCATAGGCCGGATCCAGAATGAGCGGCGCCAGGGCAATGCGCGGAAAATCGAGCCAGATCCACTCCCCTTCCCGCCGGGCAACCAACTCGCCGCTGCGGGTCGCGAAGCGGATGGGCTGAGCTTCGGCCACCTCCCCCGTCTGCCACAGCACATGGGCCGCCGCCAGGGTGCCATGGCCGCACAAGTCCACCTCCACTTGCGGGGTGAACCAGCGCAATCCGTAATGCCCCTCTCCCAGTTGGGTCAGAAAGGCGCTCTCAGAGAGGTTGAACTCCGCCGCCATGGCCTGCAGCTCGGCGTCGGGCCGCGCTTCCCCCAGCACCACCACGGCGGGGTTGCCTGCGAAGGGGTGATGGCTGAAGGCGTTGACATGAAAGAGACGGGACATGGTTGCTCCTTGGGGCATGAGAGATCCCCGGGACAGGGGGCTCGGCAAGGCCATTTTTATATCACGGGCGCCCCGGGGCTGAGATGGATTTTGGCTTTATAAATTCATAAATCGCATAAAGAAGATATTTTTATTCTTTGTTGTTATTCATTACACCCCTTACCCTGACCAAAAATCAGACCATGGAAGACATGTGTGATGCCATTGACAGCCCCCACCCTGAGCCCGCTCTCTGACGAACAGCAGCGCCAGCTCAACCAAGTTCTCACCACCCTCAATACCCAGCAACTGGCCTGGGTCAGCGGTTATCTCTACGGCCTCTCCCAGGCGGGCGTCCAACCCGTGGCGAGCGCAGGTGCAGAAGTCGCGGCTCCCGGCGGCAGCCTGACCATTCTCTATGGCTCCCAGACCGGGAATGCCAAGGGCGTGGCCAGCGCCATCAAGGCCCAGGCCGAGGCCCGCGGCCTGCCGGTGACCCTCACCTCCATGGCGGACTACAAACCCAAGCAGCTCAAGAAAGAGAGCCACCTGCTGGTGGTAGTGAGCACTTACGGGGAGGGGGAGCCCCCCGAGAGCGCCGTCGATCTGTTCGAGCAGCTCAAAAAGGGCAAGGTCGGCAAGCTGGAAGGGCTCAAGTTTGCCGTGCTGGGGCTGGGTGACAGCTCCTATGAGTTCTTCTGCCAGACCGGCAAGGATTTCGATGGTTTCCTCGCCAAAGCGGGGGCAGAGCGCATCCATGAGCTAGCTAGCCTCGATGTGGATTATCAGGATGCCGCCAAGGCCTGGGGCGAGCAGGCCGTTGCGGCGGTCGCCGCCACCCTCTCTGCCGGCGCCGCGACCGCCAGCGTGGCGGGCTCGGTGCAGGCCGCCGTCGGCCACAGCCAGTACAACAAGGAGAACCCCTTCCCCGCCAGACTCTCGGTGAACCAGAAGATCACCGGCCGCGACTCCACCAAGGACATCCGCCACATCGAGATCAACCTGGAAGAGTCCGGCATCACCTACCAGCCGGGGGACGCGCTCGGCATCTGGTTCGACAACGACGCCGATCTCGTGGGGGAAGTGCTGGCCCTGACCGGTCTGACCGGTGATGAGGCCACCCCCCATGGCAGCCTGCGCGAGGCGCTGACCCGTCACTACGAGCTGACCCGGCTGCACGGGGGCCTGATCACTGGCCTCGCCGAGATCACGGACAACGCGGCGCTCAAAGATCTGGCCGGTGACAAGGCCCAGGTCAACGCCCTGGTGGCCAGCGCCCAGGTGGTGGACGTACTGAAACGCTTCCCGGCTTCCTTGAGTGCCGATCAACTGATCGCACTGCTGCGCCCCCTCACCCCCCGCCTCTACTCCATCGCCTCCGCCCAGAGCGAGGTGGAAGAAGAGGTGCACCTGACCGTCGGCGTGGTCCGCTACCGCCAAGAAGATGGCACAGTGCGAAGCGGCGGCGCCTCCTCCTATCTGGCGGACCGTCTGCCGGAAGATGCCGAGGTCCGGGTCTTCGTGGAGCACAACGACAACTTCCGACTGCCCGCCAATCCCGACACCCCCGTCATCATGGTGGGCCCGGGCACCGGCATTGCCCCGTTCCGCGCCTTCCTGCAGGAGCGGGAAGCACAGGGGGCAGAGGGCAAGAACTGGCTCTTCTTCGGCAATCCACACTTTACCCAGGATTTCCTCTATCAAGTGGAGTGGCAGCGTTATGTGAAATCGGGCCTGCTGTCCAAGATCTCCCTGGCCTTCAGCCGGGATCAGGCCAACAAGATTTATGTGCAGGACCGCCTGCGCGAGGCAGGGCTTGAGCTCTACCAGTGGCTGGAAGCAGGCGCTCACTTCTATGTGTGTGGCGACGCCAACCACATGGCGAAGGATGTGCAGGAAGCCCTGCTGGAAGTGATTGCGGAACACGGCCACAAGAGCCGTGAGGAAGCAGAAGAGTATCTGAGCGAATTGCGTCGTGCCAAACGTTATCAAAGGGATGTCTATTGATGAGCAAACAACTTATTCCGGGACCGGTCGAAGGGCCGCTGGCTGACAACGAACGCCTCAAGCGCGAGAGCAACTTCCTGCGCGGCACCATCGCCGAAGATCTGCAGGACCCGCTCACCGGCGGCTTCAACGGCGACAACTTCCAGCTGATCCGCTTCCACGGCATGTATCAGCAGGATGACCGCGACATCCGCCCGGAGCGCGCCGCCCAGAAGCTGGAGCCCCTGCACAACGTCATGCTGCGCGCCCGCCTGCCCGGCGGCATCATCACCCCGGCCCAGTGGCAGGTGATCGACAAGTTCGCCGAAGAACACAGCATGTACGGCAGCATCCGCCTGACCACCCGCCAGACCTTCCAGTTCCACGGGGTACTGAAGCGCGACATCAAGCTGATGCACCAGACCCTCAACAGCACAGGTATCGACTCCATCGCCACCGCGGGGGACGTGAACCGCAACGTGCTCTGCACGAGCAACCCGGTGGAGTCCGAGTTGCACCAGGAGGCCTACGAGTGGGCCAAGAAGATCTCCGAGCACCTGCTGCCCAAGACCCGCGCCTACGTGGAGATCTGGCTGGATGGCGAGAAGCTGGGGGGTGACGAGGAGCCGATCCTGGGCTCCAACTACCTGCCGCGCAAATTCAAGACAACCGTGGTCATCCCGCCCCACAACGATGTGGACATCCACGCCAACGATCTCAACTTCGTGGCCATTGCCGATCACGGCAAGCTGGTGGGCTTCAACGTGCTGGTGGGGGGCGGTCTGGCCATGACCCACGGCGACACCACCACCTATCCGCGCAAGGCGAGCGACTTTGGCTTCATTCCGCTCTCCCACGTGCTGGAGGTGGCGGCCGCCGTGGTCAGCACCCAGCGCGACTGGGGCAACCGGGTCAACCGCAAGAACGCCAAGACCAAGTACACCCTTGAACGGGTGGGGGTCGAGGCCTTCAAGGCCGAGGTGGAGAATCGCGCCGGCATCCAGTTCGGGCCGGTTCACCCCTATGAATTCACCAGTCGTGGCGATCGCTTCGGCTGGGTGGAGGGGATCGACGGCAAGCACCACCTGACCCTGTTTATCGAGAACGGCCGCCTGCTGGACTTCCCGGGCAAGCCCCTCAAGACCGGCATGCTGGAGATCGCCAAGGTGCATCAGGGGGACTTCCGCCTCACCGCCAACCAGAACCTCATCATCGCGGGCGTGCCTGCCGGCGAGAAGGCACGCATTGAGGCGCTGGCGCGCCAGTACGGTCTGCTGGATGACGGCGTGAGCGAGCAGCGCAAGCAGTCCATGGCCTGTGTGGCCCTGCCTACCTGCCCCCTGGCAATGGCCGAGGCCGAGCGCATGCTGCCTGCCTTCGTCACCGACATCGAGGGGCTGCTGGCCAAGCACGGCCTGGCGGATGACGCCATCATCTTCCGGGTCACCGGCTGCCCCAACGGCTGCGGCCGCGCCATGCTGGCGGAAGTGGGTCTGGTGGGCAAGGCGCCGGGTCGCTACAACCTGCACCTGGGGGGCAACCTCGAGGGGACCCGCATCCCGCGCCTGCACCTGGAGAACATCACCGAGCCGCAGATCCTGGCCGAACTGGACGCCCTGATCGGCCGCTGGGCGAGCGAGCGCAACCCGGACGAGTGCTTCGGCGATTTTGTCATTCGCGCCGGGATCATCGCCCCGGTTATCGACTCCGCGAGGGACTTCTATGCAGCCTGAACAGACTGATACAGCCCGGCTGGCGCGCACCGCCGACGGCCGGCTCGACCTCGACGCCCTGCTGGCCCTGGGCCGGGAGGAGCAGGTCGAGGCGCTGGCCCCCCTCAACCGGGAGCTGGACGCCATGAGCGCCCCCGAGCGGGTGCGCTGGGCCCTGGCCAACCTGCCGGGGGAGCATGTGCTGTCGTCGAGTTTCGGCATCCAGGCGGCGCTCATGCTGCACCTGGTGAGCCGCGAGCGGGCCGACGTGCCCGTGGTGCTGACCGACACCGGTTATCTCTTCCCCGAGACCTACCGTTTCATCGACGAGCTGACCGAGCGTCTCGCGCTCAACCTCAAGATCTACCGGGCCGAACTCAGCCCGGCCTGGCAGGAGGCCCGCTTCGGCCTCCTGTGGGAGCAGGGGGTGGAGGGGATCACCCGCTACAACCAGCTCAACAAGGTGGAGCCCATGGACCGCGCCCTGAACGAGCTGGGTGCCCGCACCTGGTTCTCGGGCCTGCGCCGTGAGCAGTCCGGCAGCCGGGGCAAGCTGCCGGTGCTGGCCATCCAGCGCGGTCGCTTCAAGTTCCTGCCGGTGATCGACTGGAGCAACAAGGACGTCTTCTACTACTTCAAGGAGTTCGACCTCCCCTACCACCCGCTGTGGGAGCAGGGCTACCTCTCGGTCGGCGACGTGCACACCACCGCCAAGTGGGAGCCCGGCATGAGCGAGGAGCAGACCCGCTTCTTCGGCCTCAAGCGCGAGTGCGGCCTGCATGAGGAAGGTGGCGAGAGCGACGGCTCCGGCATCTGATCCCCCGGCCCGGCCATGTGCTGCGCCCGCCCACAAAAAAACGCCCGGCAACTGCCGGGCGTTTTTCTTTGCGCAAAAGGGTGATGTAACGCCCTTCATTACATGGCGGCAGCGCGCGCCTGATTCAGCCAGTCGTTCACCAGTGCCTCGTGGCCCTTGAGCCAGGCGTCGGCATGACGCTCCACGTCCGCCGGCTTGTTCTGCCCCTTGTTCATCAGGCCGTTCTGCACGTTGATGTCATTGAGCGGCAGCTTGACGATGGAGAAGAGCTTGGCGGCGGCCGGATTGGCCTCGGCAAACCGCTTGTTGGCAACGATATGCATGGTGTTCACCGCAAAGCCGTAGTTCTTGCCGTTCGGCAAACGGGTCTTGGCCGCATCCGGGGCGTCGGCGGGGACTTCCAGCCACACCACATCCTTGCCCGGCACCAGTTCGCTGCTGAGCCAATAGGGGGTCCAGGTGTAATAGAGCACCGGCTTGCCGGCCTGGTAGCGAGCCAGGGTATCGGCGATCAGCGCCGCGTAGTTGCCCTGCTTGTGGGCCACCGTGGGGGTCAGACCAAAGGCGTCGAGGTGATGGTTGATCGCCCCCTCGCAGCCCCAGCCGGGGTTGCAACCGATGAGGTCGGCCTTGCCGTCGCCATCCCCGTCAAACAGCGCCGCCACCTCGGGATCCTTGAGCTGGCCCAGGTTGGTGATGCCGTATTGGGTCGCGGTCTTCTTGTCGATGAGGTACCCCTGGGCGGCACCGGCCACATAGGTGCCCTCACGGAAGAACACCTTGTCGCCCCCCGCCTGCTCGTACTTGTTGTCCTGCAGCGGCACCCAGTTGAACGCGAGGAAGGTGCCGTCTCCCTGGGCCACCGAGGCATAAGCCACGTTGTAGTCCACCTCCTGGGCGGGCTGGACATCGTAACCCAGACGCGCCATCAGCTTGCTCACCAGCAGGCTCTGGAAGGCCTCTTCCGGCAAGGAGCTCTGCAGGGGCTGAACGCGAACCCCCTCCCCCGGCAACTCGGCGCTGGCCATGGCGAGCGGGCTCAGCAGTTGGGCACTCAGCAGCAATGTGCCCAGGGTCAATCCTTTGGTGATCGGTCTCATGCGTTTACTCCTTTGTAATCAATTTTCTTGTCACGGCCGGCCAGGCGCAGCAGCAGGGCGGCGGGGCCGTGCTGATACCAGCGGCCGGTACGGGTGCGATCCGGTTGCCCCATCGCCTGGGTGAGGCGGTCGAGCACGATGGCCAGCAGCACGATGCCGAGGCCGCCGATGGAGGCGAGCCCCATGTCGAGCCGGCCGATGCCGCGCAGCACCATCTGGCCGAGGCCCCCCACCGCGATCATGGAGGCGATCACCACCATGGAGAGCGCCAGCATCAGGGTCTGGTTGACCCCGGCCATGATGGTGGGCATGGCGAGCGGCAGTTGTACCTTGAACAGCAACTGGGAGGGGCTGGCACCGAACGAGTGGGCCGCCTCCACCAGATCCGTGGGCACCTGGCGAATACCCAGCATGGTGAGCCGGATCATGGGCGGCAGGGCGAAGATGACGGTCACCACCACCCCGGGCACGTTGCCGATGCCAAACAGCATCACGATGGGGATGAGGTAGACGAACGCCGGGGTGGTCTGCATGGCATCCAGCAGCGGCCGGGTCCAGGTGGAGAGCCGCTCGCTGCGGGCCAGCAGGATGCCGGTGGGCAACCCCAGCAGCACACAGAAGAACAGCGAGGTCAACACCAGGGACAGGGTCACCATGGCATCGGACCAGGCCCCGATGAGCCCGATCCCCACAAGAGATACGAGCGTGCCGAGCGCCATGCGGCCGTTCACCAGTTGCCAGGCAAGCAGGGCCAGGAGCCCCATCATCAGGGTGGAGGGCACCGTCTGCAGCAGATGGGTCATGGCGTTCAGGGTCAGCTCCACCGGTGCGCGGATCAGCTGGAACAGCGGCCGCAGGTTCTCCACCAGCCAGCCGATGCCCCCTTCCACCCAGGTATCCAGCGGCACCAGCGCCTGCTGGAAGGGATCCAGCCAGTCGATGGCGGTTGTGGTGTCGGCGGCTTCGATCTGGTTCTGCCAGTCGGTCGCCTCAGTGTCGGTACTGCCCCAGGGATCGGACACCTCGGCGGACGCAGGCGAGCTCCAGGGGTCTGCCGCCACCTCATCGGCCCGCAGGGAAGGGCTCGCCAGCAGCACCAGGGCCAGCAGCCCGCTCAGCAAGAAATGGGGATTCATCAGCTTCATGCCGGAGTACTCCTGTCCAGGGTGTTGAGCAGATTGGCCTTGGAGATGAGGCCGAGGTAAGTGCCATCCTCCTCGACCACGGGCACCTGACAGGGAGCGGCCGCCACCTGGCTGATCAGTTCATTGAGGGCGGTGTCCGCCAGGATGGGCTGGATGTCCGCCAGCAGCGCCTGCTCCAGGCTGCCTTTGGCCCTTACCGCCTGACCGAGCGACTCCACCGAGACGACCCCGAGGAAGCGGCGGCTGCGATCCACCACGTAGCCGAACTCCCGCTCAAGCTCCTTGAGCTGGCGCAGGGCGTTGCCCGGCCCGTCGGTGGTGTGTTTCTTGATGAGGGGCACCTGCTTGCGGCTGGCCACGTCGCGGGCGCTGAACACATGGGCCAGATCCACCCCGCGAAAGAAGGCGCGCACATAGTCGTTGGCGGGCTGGTTCAGGATCTCGTCCGGGGTGCCCACCTGCACCAGCTGGCCATCCTGCATGATGGCGATGCGATCGCCGATGCGCATCGCCTCGTCCAGATCGTGGGAGATGAAGACGATGGTGCGCTGCTGACTGGCCTGCAGCTTGAGCAGCTCGTCCTGCATCTCGGTGCGGATCAGGGGATCCAGCGCGGAGAAAGCTTCGTCCATCAGCAGAATGTCGGGGTCATTGGCAAGGGCCCGGGCCAGCCCGACCCGCTGCTTCATGCCGCCGGAGAGGGCATCCGGATAAGCCTCTATCCACTGTCCCAGCCCCACCTGATGGAGCGCCTGACGGGCGCTCTGCTGGCGCTCCGCCAGCGGTACACCGGCCAGCTCCAGCCCGAAGGCGGTATTTTCCAGCACACTCAGGTGCGGCATCAGGGCGAAGGACTGGAATACCATGCTGATCTTCTTGCGACGCACCTGGCGCAGCTCGCGCTCCGAGATAGCGGCGATGTCCTCGCCATCGATCAGCACCTGGCCGCGGGTCGGCTCGATCAGCCGGTTGAAGAGACGCACCAGGGTGGACTTGCCCGAACCGGAGAGGCCCATCACCACGAAGATCTCCCCTTCGTTGATGGCCAGATTGACATCCTGGACCCCCAGGGTCTGCCCGGTTTTTTGCAGGATACTGGCGCGATCATGCCCTTTCGCCAGCAGTTTGAACGCTTTATCCGGCTGATCGCCGAAAATTTTGTAGAGGGATTTGACCTCGAGTTTGACTGTCATATTGTCCTTTTTTCTTGGCCGACGCTTTGCCTGGCAAACCGTCGAACGTGAGCCAATTACTTTTAACACTAAGCAATTTCACACCCAAACAAAAGAACCAATTGAAGCCAACCTAGAAAGGTTAAATTTAACTCATTGATTTTTATTGGTTATTTTCATTCATAAAAATCCATTAAATCACGATAAAAACGCCTATAACAGACAGGGTCGCCACAGTAGCGATGCACTTTCAGCACATTTCATTAATGATTAAAAGGCGTTAGCAGCAGGCGAAAAGAGAGAGTGGGGACGACTGCGCCCATCGGAGCGATGAATGGCCCATTCATTACATAACTAATCATTTTAATGTCACGCATTCTGGATATTGCTTCAGGCATCTTCAGCCATGTCGGTTCAGCGCTCTTCTCTTTGCGGCAACAGGGCACAAAAAAGCCCCCGGCTGTCGCAAGGGGCTCTTCATGGCATCAGAGGGCTCAGCGCCGCTGCCAGGTCTCGAAACAGTAGGGGTGGGGGTTCTTCTCGTCAGGCTGATGTAACTCGCGCTCGATGCAGGACCAGTCGCCCTCGTCGAAGGCCGGGAAACGGGTATCCCCCTCCACCGCCAGATCGATGCGGGTCAGATAGAGCCTGTCGGCCCGTGGCAGCAGCTGGCCGTAGAGATGCCCCCCCCCGATCACCATCAGCTCCGCGACGTCACTATCCGCCAGCAGGGCCAGTGCGGCCTCCACCGAGTCGATAACCTCCACGCCGTCGGCCCGGTAGTCGGGATTGCGGCTGATCACCAGATTGCGACGGCCTGGCAGCGGCCGTCCGATGGACTCGAAGGTCTTGCGCCCCATCAGCACCGGCTTGCCCAGGGTGACCCGCTTGAAGTGGGCCAGATCCGCCGGCAGGTGCCAGGGCATCTGGTTGTCCAGGCCGATCACCCTGTCCTGGGCCATGGCGGCAATCATGGAAATCATCATGGGGTCAACCTCTCGCACCGTCGTCAGATAATGGGGCGGTTACGGTACACGACCAGAGAGGGGATCGCCAAACCGAAACTCAGGGCCCCCACGATAAAGAGCGCCTTGAGGCCGTTCTCCACCGCGCTCTGAAGCAGCTCCATGGTCACCCCGGAGATATTGAGCTCCACGATGGCGATCATGGTCTTGAACGCATAGCTGCCCGGGATCATGGGGATGATGGAGGCAACGCTGAACACCGGGCGCGGTGCCAGCAGGCGGCGCGACCAGTAGACACAGACAAAGCCGACCGTGGTCGCCGCTGCCAGGGTGGCCCACTCGATGGGCATGCCGTAGTGGATGAGCAGGGTACGCAGGCTGTGGGCCAAGGCGCCCCCCATGGCGCAATATTTGAGCATCCGTGGCGGCACGTTGAACAGCATGGCAAAGCCCACCGCCGGAATGGCCGACCAGAAGGCATCCTTGGCCAGCAGCCAGAGCAGTTCCATCATACCTTCCCCCCCCAGATACCGGTCACCGACATGGCGAGCATGATCCCGATATGGTTCCACGCGCTGATGGATAGCCGGTTTGCCCCGATCAACAGGGTCGATACAACGTCAAAGATCTTCATACTTTCCACCCCCAGATGCCGGTCACCGACATGGCGAGAATGATCCCTATGGCTGCGCTGATGGTCAGCAGTGTCGCCGTGCCCCAGCGGGCCAGCCCCATGTTGAAGTAACCCTTCACCATGTCGGAGACCGCATTGATGAGCGGGAACCCCGGCACCAGCAGCAACACGCTGGCGGCCATGGCGAGATAGGGTTGTTCGCCCCAGCCGAAGAAGGTGGCGCTGGAGGCGAGCAGGGTGGCGATGAAACCGGTGGCGGCAAAGTTGATGAGGGGACTGTGGTGATGGCGGGCAATGAGCTGGCGCACCCGCATGGCGACCGAGGCCGAGCAGCAGGTCACCAGGAAGATGGGCCAGTCACCGCCAAACAGCAGGCTGAAGGCACCGCAGGAGAGCCCCACCATGGGCACCACCAGCCAGGGGTGATAGTGGAACGGCGTGATGGCCTCGAGGCGCTGACGTACCTCGCGCGCGCCGATAAGCGACTTTTCCGTCATGATGCAGATGCGCTGGATTTCGCACACCACCTGCATGTTGATGCCGTGCTCCCGCACCCGGCGGGTGGTGGTGACGCAACTGCCCTGGTAGAGGCTGGTGAGGACGATGGCGCTGGAAGAGATGGCCATCTCGACGCTCTCCAGCCCGAGCGCCATGCCCAGGCGGACCGTGGTCTGCTCGATGATGCGGCTCTCCGCCCCAAACTGGGCCAGCATCTGGCCCGCCTTGACGATGATCCGGGTGATCTCCGTCTGCTGCTCTCGCGACAGCACCCTTCCTGGTGTGATGCTTCTCATGATCCCTTTGAGTCATAGCAAGATGAAATGTGTCTGGATATTACCCCAAAATAAATACACCTTCATCCATCTCTATCGGACTGCGGGCACTGGTCACTATTATTCAGCCGCCAGGGGAATATTTGCAGCAAATAAAAAACAATTCACCCAACTTGCTTAACAACTTGTTTGAGAAGGGGTGAAACAAATTAATAAATACCCTGTTTTTTTATATCTTGAACAGGGCCGTGAATTATTTCCGTTTCAGATAACTGGAAAACGCTATCACATTATCCGGCGGCGGGGGCTCTGCCATTTCCTGACAAGATTCATTCTGCAGATCCAGAATGTGCTGGCGCATGGCGTAGACGGAGTCATGCATCATGTTGGCTATCCGGATGCAGCTGTCGAGGTTGTTTCTTGCCAGGCGGCGCTGGCAGTCGATGCGAAATTGCAGACCTCGCAACCGACGTTGCCGCTCTGGCCCCACCTGGGCGATCAGGGTCTCTATCTGCTGGTGCAGCAGCGCGTCGAGTCGCTCCGGCTCGGCCAGCGCCCAGTACTTCAGGGTATCGAAATCAGGCAGCTCCATATACCCTCCTGGCCGGACCTCGCCCATGGAATGGAACGACGCCGGGCACATCACTATTTCACTGTCCCTATGGAAGGTTATATAGGATGGTGGCGATTTTGGGTCATTCACCGCCGAGCCACAGGAGTCCGGTTTTTGGCACGAATTGCGCATTGTTGGCGGAAAAAATCATTTATTCCTTATGATTCATGAAATTAACCGAATCCGGCCTGCGTCAGTTTTTTTATAAAATTTCAGCACCATTTTTCTCGGCCTTATGCCTTATTAACGGACTTTTCTCAAAATTGTTTTTCATTCGACTCTCCCCCTGGCTCGACGCCCTCCCCTTGCCTCATCCTGCGGTTTAACATATCTCACTGATTATGTTATTTTATTTACCACTTTATTGCGGCAACCAAGGGCAGACCATGAGCAAGGCAAGAATCGGTATCGTCACCGTCAGCGATCGCGCCAGTGCAGGCATCTACGAAGATCTCTCCGGCAAGGCCATCATCGACACCCTGAACGCCTACCTGACCTCGGAATGGGAGCCCGTCTATCAGGTGATCCCCGACGAACAGGATCAGATTGAGGCGACCCTGGTTCGGCTGGTGGACGAGGAGCAGTGCTGCCTTGTCGTGACCACGGGGGGCACAGGGCCGGCCAGGCGTGATGTGACCCCGGAGGCCACCGAGGCGGTGTGCGATCGCATGATGCCGGGCTTTGGCGAGCTGATGCGGGCCGAGTCCCTCAAGTTCGTGCCGACCGCCATCCTGTCGCGCCAGACCGCCGGCCTGCGCGGCAGCTCGCTCATCGTCAACCTGCCGGGCAAGCCCAAATCGATCCGCGAGTGCCTGGATGCGGTCTTCCCCGCCATCCCCTACTGCATCGACCTGATGGAAGGGCCCTATCTCGAGTGCGACGAGGCCATCATCAAACCGTTCCGCCCGAAGAAATAAGCACTGGGCGGGGATTTCCCCCGCCCTTTGCTCATTTGCGCCCGTACACCTTGACCCCCGCCCTGCTCCCTTCCGAATTGCCGTACACCTCGATGCGCTTGAGGCAGAGCCGGCTGCCGAGGGATTGCCACCCCGACTCCTGATCCTCTCTCAACACCTGGTCGAAATAGAGGGTCTTGCTGCGATCGTTGCCGTAGAACACCTTGACCCGCTCCAGGGTCAACTCCCGCCCTGCCTTGACCATGATGGATTTGGTCGGCCGGCAGGCGAGCATGGGAATGATGGCGGGATGATCGCCGACCCCGAGCAGAATGGTCTGCCCCAAGCGGATATCCTCGTCGGCCATGGCCGGGGGAACAGCAGCCCCCAGCAGCGCCATGGGTACGCAGATGCGCAACGCGCGGGCAAGAGTGGACGAGGAGTGAAGGGAAAACAGCGCTGACATGATGCCTCCTGAAAAAAGGAGTCATGATAAGGACCCGATGCCAGACCCAAGCTGTACTGGCCCTGTACCAGGGGCCATGACAATGGCCGGAAGCCCGTGCGGGTAACGGGGGCCTGGGCCCCCGTTACCCCTGCCGGACGCGCTAACCGCCCCACATGGCCGACAGCCGCGACTCCATGGCCTCTTCCTGCTCATCCGGCAGCTCGGTGAAGAAGTCGAGCCCGGTCTGCTCCTCCACCTCATCCACCGTCACCACATAGTCCGCCAGCCTGCTGGCCGAGACGTTCTCTTGCGGCAGGATGAAGGCGATGGCCCGCTTGCCCGCCAGATCCATCACCACCCGGTAGTAGGCGTGGGGCACGGTCACGCCGTTGCCGATGGCGCCATCGGAGTGGGTGAAGATGGGGCCGGTGATCACCTGCACGCTCTTGTAGGTGATGGCCCACTGCCGGGTCTTCTCCTCCAGGATGCGCCAGGCCCCCTGGTTGAGCGCCGGCAGTTGCGGGGTCATGTTGGTGAGCAGGAAGCTCTGCTTCATGGTGTTGGTGGTGGAGCGCATGTCCGCCGCCGGTGCCTGGTGGCCGCGGTCATAGCCCGAGCCCTTGTAGTCCGACAGGGTGGCGCGAAACTGCACCGGCACCTCCTTGTCCTCGGCGAAGGCATCCTTGCGCGGCACCTGGCCCTGGGCGCTGGCGGCCGTCATCCGGTAAGAGACCCAGTCAGAGACCTTGGTGTCGTAGTTGTACCCGGCGGCATAGCCCTCCCGGCACAACAGCTGACTGGATTGACCGGGTACCCCCAGGGTGACGTGCTCCCCGCACTGGAATCCCGCCGCCAGGCTCGGGAAGGTGGTGAGAGTGAATCCGATAGCCAGAACTAATTTATTGATATTATTCATTATTATGCCACTCCTTGTGTTAGGCGGAGTGATTTGACACCAGGTCGGATGAGCAAGGCAATCGCACAAATAGCGAGCAATCCGGAAATGTGAAGAGGACGGCAAAACCGCAAACAAGGCGCCGCCAACCGGGGGATTGTCATCCCGCCGTCACTGTGCTGAGGGGGGAATTTCTCCTGCACTATCAGAGGGATAAGGGGTCAACACCGAGGCACTCTGTCAGCACAGCGCCCGGCTCCCGCCACGCACGCCCCTGACCGGGTCAGGGAATATCGAACAAATCCCAGCGAAATAAGGGATCCTCAAGCCCGATAATTAGTCCGCGCTTGTTTGCTCGAGATCAAACGGAGCCATGAAAAGCCCTCTAGAATCAGCCCGTCATCTATTTGGGGCGCCATGAAAGGGGGCCGTTCATTGCGAAAATGCCCGCAGGATTTCTCCTCCATGAATAAGCGGGCCCCGTTGCCGGAATACATCATGGCGCCGCATCATGCCACGCTTCAAATAACGATGACGACAGACCTTTCATAACAATTAATCCGGTCTGGCACCGCGTACCCTGCGTTTCCAACGATGCCATTGATGAGGCCTTCCTGCCGGAAGGCCAGGAATGGCCGTGCTTTTCAATCAGGATAAGGATGCATGATGAAAAAGTCCCTGCTGGCTGGCGCCCTGCTGCTCTGCCCTGCCGCCTTTGCCGCCACCACACACTGGGAATACAGCGGCGAGGCCGGCCCGGCGAAATGGGCCAGCCTGACCCCGGAATATGGCCAGTGTGCCGGCAGCAACCAGTCGCCGGTCAACCTCTCGGGTCTGGTGAAGGCCGATCTGGCCCCCCTGCAGTTCCACTATCAGGCGGGTGGCAAGACGCTGGTCAACAACGGCCACACGGTGCAGGTCAACTATGCCCCCGGCAGCACCCTTGAGCTCGACGGCATGCACTTCGAGCTCAAGCAGTTCCACTTCCACGCCCCCAGCGAAAACCTCATCGAAGGCAGGTCCTACCCCCTGGAGGGTCACCTGGTCCATGCCAATGACAAGGGGGAGCTGGCGGTGGTCGCCGTGATGTTCGAGCCGGGCCAGGCCAATGGGGCCCTGAGCCAGGCCTGGCAGGTGTTGCCAGCCAAGGCGGGGGAGATCCATGCCTTCAAGGAACCCATCTCGGCAGAGCAACTGCTGCCCGCCCAGCACGACTACTACCGCTTCAGCGGGTCCCTGACCACCCCACCCTGCTCGGAAGGAGTGCGCTGGCTGGTGATGAAGGAGCCGGTCCAGGCCAGCCAGGCCCAGATCGATGCCTTCAAGGCGGTGATGCACCACCCCAACAACCGCCCCGTCCAACCTCTCAACGGGCGACTGGTGCTGGAATAAGGGGGTTATCTCACCGATTCGCGCAATAAAAAGAGGGCCTGTTGGCCCTCTTTTGCATCTTTCGCAAAGGTATTTACAGGCTGGCAGCGATGCGCGCCCCCAGGGCGGCGTTGTTCAGCACCAGCTGGATATTCGCCGCCAGGGAGTTGCCACCGGTCAGCTCGCACACCCGGGCCAGCAGGAAGGGGGTGGACGCCTTGCCCTTCACCCCCTGCTCGTCCGCCTCTCGCAGTGCCTGGGCAATGGCGGCGTCGATGTCGGCCTTGGGCATGGCAAACTGGGTCGGGATCGGGTTGGCCACCACGGCGCCCCCCGCCAGCCCCAGCTCCCACTTCAGACGCAGTGCCTCGGCGATGGCCGCCGGGCTCTCCAGGCGATAATCCACCTTGAAGCCGCTCTCGCGGGTGTAGAAGGCGGGCAGCTCCTCGGTCTGGTAGCCGATCACCGGCACCCCCTGGGTCTCCAGGTACTCCAGGGTCAGACCGATGTCGAGGATCGACTTGGCACCGGCGCAGACCACGGCCACCGGGGTCTGGGCAAATTCCTGCAGATCCGCCGAGATGTCGAAGGTCTCCTGGGCGCCGCGATGCACGCCGCCGATGCCGCCGGTGGCGAACACCCGGATCCCGGCCATGGCGGCCACTATCATGGTGGAGGCCACCGTGGTCGCCCCCAACCCCTTGTTGGCCAGCACGAAGGGGATGTCGCGGCGGCTGCACTTGGTGGCGGCGTGGCCGGCCCGGCCCAGCGCCTCCAGGGCCCCCGCATCCAGACCCACCTTGAGGCGGCCATCGATGATGGCGATGGTGGCCGGCACGGCGCCGTTGTCCCGCACCACCTGCTCCACCTGGCGCGCCGTCTCCACGTTCTGCGGATAGGGCATGCCGTGGGAGATGATGGTGGACTCCAGGGCCACCACCGGCTTGCCGGCGGCCAGCGCGGCGGCAACTTCAGGTTGGATATCGAGGTAAGCGTTCAACATGGGTACTCCTCCAGCATGCGTTCAACAGCGGCCTTGGATAGGCCGGAAAAGACGGTATCGGAACAATTGACGGTGAGGGCGGCGCAACCGAGGGCGAACCGGGTTGTCTCCATGATGCCCTGATCCAGCAACCAGGCGTGGGCCAGCCCTGCCATGAAGGCATCGCCGCCGCCGGTCACGTTGACGACCGGGCTGCCGAGCACGGGCAGATGGCCCTGGCAGGCCCCGTCGCTATAGAAGATCCCCTGATCGCCTAGGCTCAGGAAGAGCCGCTGCACCCCGGCGCGGTGGAACCAGGCCGCCGCCATGGGCCAGGTGTCGGGCCCGCCGATGGTGAAGCCGCACAGCTGCTCCGCCTCGGTGCGATTGGGTTTGAGGGTGTGGATGCGGTGCAGCCAGGGGCGGATCTTCTCCACCTTGGCCACCGACACTGTGTCCACGAAGATGATGTGCTCACCCTGGCGCTCGAACAGCCAGTCCAGGGTGTGGGTGGCGAGGTTGGTGTCGAGCACCCAGAGCCGGGCCGCACCGAGAAAACCGCTCAGGGGGGTAAGCCGGGCCGGGGTGAGCTGCTCGATGATCCCCATGTCGTTGACGGCGCAGCTCATCTCGCCGCTGCCATCGTGCAGGCTGAGGTAGCAGGAGGTCGATTGACCTTCCAGCACCAGCACCTGGCGCACGTCGACCCCGGCGCGCTGGCTCACCTCCAGCAGGTGGTGGCCGTATTGATCGTTGCCCACCGCAGTCAGCAGCCGGGTGTCGGTGCCAAGGCGCGCCAGGTTCTCGGCGATGTTGCGCCCTACCCCGCCGGCGGAGGTGCGTACCCGGCCCGGGTTGGAATCCCCGATGCGCAGGTTGTCGTGGCTGCAGCCACAGATATCCATGTTGGCGCCGCCGATCACCACGGCGTAGGGGCCTTCGCGCAGCACATAGCCGCGCCCCTGCACATAGCCCTGGCGCATCAGGCTGGAGATGTGGCTCGCCAGCGCGGAGCGGCTGATGCCGAGCCTGTCCGCCAGCTCCTGCTGGGCAATCATGGGATCCTGGCGCAGCAGGGCGAGGATCTCTTGCTCACGTTCCGTCATAGACAAACATCCAGTTGCAAACGTTTGTCCATTATTTCCGAAAAACGTTTTCCCGCCATCCTCTCGTACAAGAAATGTCGGGTCGCGCACAAAAAATCACCGGGCAGTGCCCGGCGATCACAACATGGTTTTCAGATGGGCCACTCACCCCAGCTGTACCCAGACCTCGCTCCCCTCCAGCCGCACCGGCCAGCAGGCGACGCTCAGGGCAGGATCGTCCAGACAGCGACCGTCCATCAGGGCGTAGCGCTGCTTGTAGAGGGGGGAAGCCACCACGGGTTCCCCCCCCGCATCCCCCACCAGACCACGCCCCAGCACTGCGACACCGGCCAGGGGGTCCACCCCGTCCAGGGCATAGACAAGCTCCCCGAGGCGAAACAGCGCCAGTACCCGCCCCTCCAGCCAGGCGCTGCGCCCGGCCTGCTCCGGCAGCGCCGCCAGCTCGCATACCCGGTGCCACTGCCCGCAGAGCTGTGCATCGTCCTTGTCATCCTTCATACCACCTCCTTGATACTGATGGCGGGCGTGCAACCCGTTGCCCCCGCTCATACCACCTCCTTGACAGCGATATCCGGCACCCATTGCCCCCGCTCCTCACGGCGCGGCGGCGTCTCGTCCTCGGGCCGGTTGACGAAGGCCTCGAACAACTTGAGCTTGTCCGGATCCGCCAATGTGCTCTTCCACTCGCACTGCCAGGTGCCGACTATCCCCTCCATCATGGCCTCCAGCTCGGCACCGATGCCGAGCCTGTCCTCGATGATCACCGACCTGAGATAGTCGAGCCCCCCTTCCATGTTCTCCATCCAGACCGAGGTGCGTTGCAGCCTGTCCCCGGTGCGCACGTAGAACATCAGCAGCCGGTCGATGTAACGGATCAGGGTCTGCTCGTCGAGATCCGTGGCGAACAGGTCGGCGTGGCGCGGCCGCATGCCGCCGTTGCCGCACACATAGAGGTTCCAGCCCCGCTCGGTGGCGATGACGCCGATGTCCTTGCTCTGGGCCTCGGCGCACTCCCGGGTGCAGCCGGAGACCGCAAACTTCAGCTTGTGTGGCGCCCGCAGCCCCTTGTAGCGGTGCTCCAGGGTCTGGGTCAGGGTCATGGAGTCCTGCACCCCGTAACGACACCAGGTGGAGCCCACACAGGACTTCACGGTGCGCACCGACTTGCCGTAGGCCTGACCGGTCTCGAAGCCCGCCGCCACCAGCTCGCCCCAGATGGCGGGCAGCTGGTCGACCCGGGCGCCGAAGAGATCGATGCGCTGGCCGCCGGTGATCTTGGTGTAGAGGCCGTACTTGCGCGCCACTTCGCCGATGGTGATGAGCCCCTCCGGGGTGATCTCCCCCCCCGGGATACGCGGCACCACTGAATAGGTGCCGTCCTTTTGCAGGTTGGCGAGGAAGGCGTCGTTGGTATCCTGCAACGCGCGGTGGGGCTTCTCCAGCACGTGCTCGTTCCAGAGGGACGCCAGGATGGAGGCCACCGTCGGCTTGCAGATGTCGCACCCCAGCCCCTGGCCGTGCTTGTCCCGCAGCGCCTCGAAGCTCTTCAGCTCGCCGACCCGGGCCAGGTGATAGAGCTCCTGACGGCCGTAGGCGAAGTGCTCGCACAACCCCTTGTCCGCCTCGACGCCAAGATCCGCCAGGGTCTGATCCACCACTTGCTTGAGCAGGTTGCTGCAACCGCCGCAACCCGTGCCGGCCTTGGTGCAGCTCTTCACCGCCGACAGCTCGTGATTGCCCGCCCGAACGGCGGCCACCACGTCCCCCTTGCTGACGTTGTGGCAGGAGCAGAGGATGGCGCTGTCCGGCAGCACCAGGGGCGCGGGGGCGGCCCCGACCTCCCCCACCAGCAGGGAGAGCGGCGGCTGGGGCAGCGCCACCCCGTTCTGGTAGTACTGCAGCAGCCGCTCATAATCGGCCCCGTCCCCCACCAGGATGGCGCCGAGCAGGCGGTTGCCCTCGCCGTCGGTCACCAGCTTCTTGTAGATGCCGTTGACCCTGTCCAGCAGCAGCAGCTCCTGGGCGCCGGCGGTGGCGGCGTGGGCGTCGCCGATGGAGCCCACGTCCACCCCCATCAGCTTGAGCTTGGTGGACATGTCGGCCCCGATAAAGCGGCTCTCGCCGCCGCACAGGCTGGCCACGGCGGCCCGGGCCATCTGGTAGCCGGGGGCCACCAGGCCGAAGATGCGCCCCTGCCAGAGCGCGCACTCGCCGATGGCGAGGATGGCGGGATCCGAGCTGTGGCAGCCGTCGTCGATGCAGATGCCGCCGCGCTCCCCGACCTCCAGCCCGGATTGCCGGGCCAGGGTGTCGGCGGGTCGAATACCGGCCGAGAACAGCAGCACGTCGGTCTCAATGTGAGTGCCGTCCTTGAAGCGCAGGCGATGACGGGCCTGCTCCCCCTGCTCGATGCACTCGGTGGCTTTCTCCACCAGCACCTCGACCCCGAGGGCCTGGATCTTGTCCCGCAGCACGGCGCCGCCGCTCTCGTCGAGCTGTACCGGCATCAGCCTTGGGGCGAACTCCACCACCTGGGTCTTGAGGCCGAGCAGGCGCAGGGCGTTGGCCGCCTCCAGCCCCAGCAGGCCGCCACCGATGACCACGCCGCTGCGGGCCTGGGCGCAGGCATCGCGGATGGCGGCGAGATCTCCCAGGGTGCGATAGACGAAACAGCCCTCCCGCTGATGGCCGGGGATGGGGGGTACGAAGGGGACAGAGCCGGTCGCCAGCACCAGACGGTCGTAAGGGAATTGCTCGCCGTTGGCCAGCGTCAGGGTGCGGGTGGCCCGGTCGAGCACCTCCACCTCGGCCCCCAGCCGCAGCGCAATGCCGCTCTCTTCATACCAGGCGGGGTCGGCCATGCGCAGGGCCTGGGGCGCCTTGCCGCCGAATACCTCGGACAGATGCACCCTGTCGTAGGCGGGGTCCGGCTCGGCGCCAAACACCGTCACCTCGAACCGGCTCAGGCCACCGGCCGCCACCAGCTGTTCGACGAAGTGGTGACCCACCATGCCGTTGCCCACCACCAGCAGGCGTTGCTTTGCGGTCTGTTCGGCGGAACCACTGTTCTGGCAACCGAGCAGGCCCATGCCGTCCTCTGTCACCCACTGTTGCTCTTTGTCAGTCATGTCTCTCTTCCTTGAATCCGGCGGGCTCAGGCGCGCAGCTTGCTGCGCACCTGCCCGGCTGCCTTGAGGGGGGTCACCTTGCGCTGCTTCTCGTAGAGGAAGCGCAGCACCTGCTGGCGCAGCTTGTGGTAGTGGGGATCGTCCGCCAGGGCGACCCTGTCTCTGGGCCTTGGCAGGTCGACGGTCAGGATCTCACCGACCGTGGCGCTGGGGCCGTTGGTCATCATGACGATGCGATCGGAGAGCAGCACCGCCTCGTCCACGTCGTGGGTGATCATGATGACGGTGTTGCCAAGCTCCGCCTGGATCGCCATCAGAGCATCCTGCAGATGGGCCCGGGTCAGGGCATCGAGGGCGCCGAACGGCTCGTCCATCAGCAGCACCTTGGGGGAGAGCGAGAGGGCGCGGGCGATGCCGACCCGCTGCTTCATCCCCCCCGACAGCTCGTGGGGCATCTTCTGGCTGGCGTGATCCATCTGCACCAGGGAGAGGTAGTAGTCCACCCGCTCCGCCACCGCCCGCTTGTCAGACTCCACCTGGGCCACCGCCAGCGCCACGTTCTGCTGGACGCTGAGCCAGGGCAGCAGGGCGTGGTTCTGGAACACCATGGCCCGCTCGGGCCCCGGCCCCGCCACCTCGCGGCCATCGAGGATGATGCCCCCCAGAGTCGGCTCCAGCAGCCCGGCCACCAGGTTGAGCACCGTGCTCTTGCCGCAGCCCGAGTGGCCGATGAGGGAGACGAACTCCCCCTTCTCGATGCGCAGGTTGACCCGGCTCAAGGCCTCGAAGCTGCCCTGCTCCGTCTCGAACGAGATGCCGACGTCGCTTATCTCCAGATAACTCTTCATTGGCTCTTCTCCTGCCTGAATAGGAATGTGATTAACGCAGCACCTGGCGCTTGTCCCAGGACAACCACTGCTGCAGGGCCAGCATGCCCCTGTCCAGGGCACAGCCGATGAGGCCTATGGTGATCACCGCCACCATGATGCGGGCCAGAGACGCAGAGCCGCCGCTCTGGAACTCGTCCCAGACGAACTTGCCGAGCCCCGGGTTCTGGGCCAGCATCTCCGCCGCGATCAGCACCATCCAGGCCACCCCCAGGGAGAGCCGCAGCCCGGTGAAGATCATGGGCAGGGCCCCGGGCAGCACGATGCGCCGCACATGGGTCACAAAGGAGAGGCGCAGCACCCGGCTGACGTTGTGCAGATCCCCATCCAGCCCCGCCACACCCACCGCCGTGTTGATCAGGGTCGGCCAGAGGGAGCAGAGGGTCACCGTCAGGGCAGAGGTGAGGAAGGACTTGGCAAGCCAGGGGGCGGGATTGGCGTAGAGGGCGCTCACCACTAGCGTGATGAGGGGCAGCCAGGCCAGCGGCGACACCGGCTTGAGCAGCTGGATCACCGGGTTGGCGGCGCGATAGAGCCCCTGGTTCATGCCGAGCAGCACCCCGCACGGAATGGCGATCAGGGTCGCCAGCGCGAAGCCGCACAGCACGGTGAGCAGGCTGGTGGCTATCTGATCGAAGAAGGTGGGACGTCCTGTGTAGGGACGCAGCTTCACCTCGGCCGCCGGATCCGCCGCCAGCATTGCCGCATTGCGCACCTGCTGGCGTTCGAGGAAGGCCGCCGCCTTCTCCCGCTCCTGCAGATGCTCCTGACCGAGGGACCAGAGCTGGCTGGCGGTGGCGAGCGGCCCCGGCAGGGTGCCCAGACTGGTCTGCACCTGGCTCGCCCCCCACTGCCAGAGGCCGAGGAAGAGCAGCACGCCGAGCAGGGGCTGCACCATGATTTTCCAGTTGATGGCTTTTAAATGGATGAGGGGCCATGTGTGTCGTTTCATCGGGATCTCCTTGCTCATTGCACCCGCTCATCGCCCTTGAGGCCGATGGCGAACTGTTGCAGGTAGGCGTTGGGGTGGCGGCCGTCGTAGATGAGGCCGTCGATGAAGCCATCCTGGGGGCCGCGATAGCCCTGCTCGCTGGCAAAGTCGGGGAAGTCACTGGCCTTGAGCTTGCCCTCGGCGATCAGCGCCTCGGCGGCCTGGCGATAGACGTCCGGTTGATAGACGGCCTTGGCCACCTGCTCGAACCAGGCGTCCGGCTTGGCCTCGGGGATCTGGCCCCAGCGCCGCATCTGGGTCAGATACCAGATGGCGTCGGAGTAGTAGGGATAGGTGGCGTGGTGGCGGAAGAAGACGTTGAAGTCCGGCACCTGGCGCTTGTCCCCCCTGGCGTACTCGAAGGTGCCGGTCATGGAGCTGGCGATCACCTGCTCGTCCGCCCCCACGTACTCGGGTTTGGCCAGCAGCTTGGCCGCCGCGCGCCGGTTGCCGTTGTCGTCTGCATCCAGCCACCAGGCCGCCCGCAGCAGCGCCTTCACCAGCCGCACATGGGTGTTGGGGTGACGTTCGGCCCACTGCCGGGTGACGCCGAACACCTTCTCCGGGTTGTTGCGCCAGATCTCGTTATCCGTGATGACGGGCACCCCTATGCCCCTGGCGACCGCCTGCTGGTTCCAGGGCTCCCCCACGCTGTAGCCGGCGATGGTCCCCGCCTCCAGGGTGGCGGGCATCTGGGGGGGGGGCGTCACCGACAGCAGCACGTCCGCCTGGCGTTGGCCCGAGTTGTCGCCGAGCCGGGGCGCATAGAAACCGGGGTGCAGGCCGCCTGCCGCCAGCCAGTACCTCAGCTCGTAGTTGTGGGGGGAGACGGGGAAGACCATCCCCATGTTGAAGGGCTTGCCCCCCTGGCGATAGTCCGCCACCACGGGCTTGAGGGCGGCGGCACTCACCGGGGGCGGCACCTGGCCCGCCTGCGGCCTGGGCAACTGGGGCGCCATGGCGGCCCAGACGCTGTTGGCCACCGTGATGGCGTTGCCGTTGAGATCCATGGCAAAGGCCGTCACCAGCTCGGCCTGGGTGCCGATGCCGATGTGGGCCGCCAGGGGCTGGCCCGCCAGCATCTGGGCGCCGTCCAGCTCGCCGTCTATCACCCGATCCAGCAGGATCTTCCAGTTCGCCTGGGCTTCGAGGGTGACGTAAAGTCCCTCATCCTCGAAATAGCCACGCTCGTAGGCCACCGCCAGCGGCGCCATGTCGGTCAGCTTGATGAAGCCGAGCCTGAGCTCCTCCTGCTCCGGGGCTCCCAGTGCCAGCACCGGCAGCGACAGCGCCGCCAGCAGCAGCCCCGCACATCCTTGTCGTCCGTTCATTGCATCTCCTCCCTCGGTTCCGGGTCAGGGCCATGGCGCCAGGCTGCCTGGAATCGCAGTGCCACCTCGTTGCAGCGCTGCGACCCAAGGTGCGTCGCGACCAAAAAAAAAGCCCCGCCGATCCGGGATCGGCGGGGCTTCTTTGCCCTGTTGCGGGTGAGTGACCTGACCGGCCCCTCACTGCGCATCGTTACTTCATTGCTATCGTGTTTTTGTTATTCACTTTCCGTGCCAGCTCGTCCAGGGTGCATCAGGCGGCCCTTTGCGGCCTGTGGTGCCCAGATCCTCCCTCAAATTTGCCTCAATTAGGCGCAGTTGCACCAAAACGGTTGGCCACGGGAGCGCTCAGGCGGGCAAAGCCTGCAGCAGTTGCCGCGCCAGCTCCCCCAGGCTCAGGTGACGGCTCATGGCGGTGCTGCGCATCAGGCGATAGGCCTCATCCTCGTCCAGCCCCTGATGGCGCATCAAGCGTCCCTTGGCTTGCTCGATGAGCCGCCTATCCTCCAGCTTCTGGCGCAGCTCGCTCTCGGTCTGCATCAGGGCCTGCACCATGGCGAGCTGACTGCGGGCCAGGCGCAGCCACTGCTCCACCGGCTCACGCTCGCCGCAAGGGTGGGGCACCAGCAACACCCCCTGCTGCAATAGGGCGAGCTGGGTATCACCCCCCAGCCGCTCGCAGAACAAGAGGCGCGGCATGTCGGGCCAAAGGGAGAGGCCAAGGCGTACCTCGGCGCTGAACTGGCGGCAACTGACGAGCAGGGCATCCCCCCTCTGCGTCGGCGTCAGCAACTGGCGGGTATCGAGGATCCCGGGCTGATGGCCGTAGTGACTGACCAGCAGGGCCAGGCGGTTCGCCTGGCCCGGGTCATCGGCGTGGATCAACAGCCGGGAAGCGGGGCCGTCCTGGCCCCGGGTGGAAAAAGTGGTCATGGCGCTCCTTGCCGGCGACGATCGCGTTCTGTCTGGCGAAAATACCGCAACATGAAGGCCAACTCTTTGAATCTACCTCCTTTTTATCTATCAGGAGGTAGTGGGGGTAGAGGGAAAATCGCCCCTCAGGCGACCCGTTCCAGGGCCTCCGTCAGCAGCCCCTGCAGCTCGGCGCGCAGCCGCACCACCTCCCCCATGATGATCAGCACCGGGCTCTGGCCCAGCAGGGCACGGGCGGCCTGCTCCAGGCCATCTAGCGTGGCCTCGTGCACCTGCTGGCGGGGGCTGCAGCCAGCCACCACCAGGGCCACCGGCAGCGCGCCCGGGGCCCCCGCCCTCAACATCCCTTCCCGAATGCGGGCCGCCCGCTCCAGCCCCATGTAGAACACCAGGGTGTGGCCCGCCCGGGTCAGCCCCTGCCAGCCCTGATAGTCGCGCTCGTCCATCAGGTGCCCCGTCACCAGGGTCAGGGAGCGGGCCAGCCCCCTGTGGGTCAGGGGAATGAAGCTGCTGGCGGCGCAGCCCAGGGCCGCCGTGATCCCCGGCACCAGCTCGGCCTCGATGCCGTGCCGGGCCAGGTGCAGCGCCTCCTCGCCACCGCGCCCGAACACCAGGGGATCCCCTCCCTTGAGGCGCACCACCCGCTTGCCCGTGCGGGCCAGGGCCAGCAGCAGGGCGTTGATCTCCTCCTGGGTCGGGCTCGGCTCACCGCAGCGCTTGCCCACGTCGAAGCGGGCCGCCCCGTGGGGAATGCGGGCCAGGATCTCGCTCCCCACCAGGCGGTCATAGACCACGACCTCTGCCGCCTCCAGACGGTGCAGGGCGCGCAGGGTCAACAATTCGAGGGGCCCGGGGCCCGCTCCCACCAGACTGATTTGGCTCATCTCAGGCTCCTTGTGTCCTGGCACCGCACTAAGCGGATGCCAGGAAAACATGTTTGATCAACAGCTTGTCGATTTCGGGCAGACAGGTGCCGCAGTTGCTACCACAGCCGAGCAGGGCCTGCAGCCCCGCCAACTCGCTCACCCCCTGCCGGGTGATGGCATCGACGATGCGCTGCTCCGAGACCCGCAGGCAGGAGCAGACCAGCCGGCTCTCCCCGGCCAGGGCCTGGCTCAGGGTCTGGCTCAGGGCCCCCGCCTGGAGCGGCGTGCCGAGCAGACTGGCCAGCAGGTCGACCTTGATGTCCGGGCGCCGCGCCCCCACCAGCAGGATCCCCTCGATACGATCTCCGGCCAGGGCCACGGCCAGCCACCCCTCCTTCATGGGCAGCCTGAGCCAGTGCCCCTCGGCCCCCAGCCGTTGCCACAGGCGCTCTGTGCTCTCTGACCAGGAGGCCAGCAGGGTGCAGTTCCCCTCGGGCAGGGGACGCCTGGCCCACCAGTCCACCGGCTCGCGCCACTCACCACGGCCACACCAGAGCCCTTGCCAGCGGGTGAGCTGCGCCCTGGCCTGCATCCGCCCCTGTTTGAACATCGGCTGGCCGGAAAGGGGATCCACCACGGGGGCGATGAGGCGGTTGACCGCCCCCTGGCTGCACTGGCTGTCGGTCCAGTGCATGGGCAGGAAGGCCTCCCCCTCCCTGAGCCCCTCATCCAGCCCCACCAGCAGCAGCGCCTCTCCAAACCCGTTGCAAAGGCGCACCAGGTCCCCCTCCTTCACGCCAAGCGCCAGCAGGCTGGCGGCCCCCATTCGCACCCTGGGCCAGGGCTCGGCCTCCTGCAACCGGGGCACGTGGCCGGTGCGGGTCATGGTGTGCCACTGATCCCGCAGGCGGCCACTGTTGAGGAGCAGGGAGACAGCCCCTGCAAGCGGTGGCGTTTCTGGCTGCTCGGGGAAGCGCTGGGCCAGGGGCAGCAGGCAGGCCCGGCCATCCGGGGTGGCAAAGCGTCCGTCCTCGAACAGGCGGGCCCTCCCCTGGGGCCAGTCGGCGTTGACGGGCCAGCTCAAGGGTTCCAACGCCTCGAATTCGGCACGGGTGAGACCCGCCAGCCCGGAGATGTCGAACTGGCGGGATCCGTCGTTCTCAAACCCGGAGAGGGCGGCATGCTCGCAGAAGATTTCGTGCTCGTGCTCATAGGCGAACCCCTCGCCAAAGCCGAGCCGACGGGCGAGCCGGGTCAGGGCCCACCAGTCGGGCCTGGCCTCCCCCGGCAGGGGCAGGAAGGCGCGCTGGCGGCTGATGGTGCGCTCGGAGTTGGTGACGGTGCCGCTCTTCTCCCCCCAGGCGGCGGCAGGCAACAGCAGGTGGGCGAGGCGCGCCGTGTCGGTGTTGGCCGTCACCTCGGAGACCACCAGCAGCTCGCAGCGGCTCAGGGCCTCGCGCACCCGGTTGCCGTCCGGCAGGGAGACCGCCGGGTTGGTGCCGAGCACCCAGAGCGCGCGGATCTCCCCCCGGTGCACCGCCTCGAACAGCTCGACGGCCTTGTGCCCCGGCCCGCGCACCATGGTCGGGCTTCCCCAGAAGCGCTGTACCCGATCGCACTCGGCCTCGCCAAAGCCCATGTGGGCGGCGAGCTGGGTCGCGAGCCCCCCCACCTCACGCCCTCCCATGGCGTTGGGTTGCCCCGTCATGGAGAAGGGAGCCGCCCCCGGCTTGCCGATGCGACCGCACATCAGGTGGGCGTTGATGATGGCGTTGGCCTTGTCCACCCCCTGGTTGGACTGGTTGATCCCCTGGCAGAACAGGGTGACGGTCTTGGGGGTGCGGGCAAAGAGCTGGTAGAAACCGAGCAGATCGCTGCGGGAGAGGCCGCAGCTGCGGGCCACCTCGTCCAACTGCCAGGCGGGGTCGTCCAGCGCCCCCGCCAACGCCTCGAAGCCGCTCACGTGCTGCGCCACATAGGCCTTGTCCCAGCCATCGACATCGAGCAGGTAGCGGCACAGGCCGTTCCAGAGCGTCACGTCGCTGCCGGGTTTGAGTGCCAGATGCAGATCCCCCTGCTCCGCCGTCATGGTGCGGCGGGGATCCAGCACCACCAGCCTGAGCTCGGGGCGCCGCGCCCTGGCCTGCTGCAGGCGGCGAAACAGCACGGGATGGGTCCAGGCGGTGTTGGCACCGGTGAGCACCACCAGATCGGCGAGCTCGAGATCCTCGTAACAGGCGGGCACCAGATCCTCCCCGAAGGCGCGCTGGTGGGCCACCACCGCCGACGACATGCAGAGCCGGGAGTTGGTGTCCACGTTGGCACTGCCCAGGTACCCCTTCATCAGCTTGTTGGCGACGTAGTAATCCTCGGTGGTGAGCTGGCCCGACAGATAGATGCCGATGGCACCCGGCCCAGACTCGGCCAGGATGGCGGCAAAACGCTCCGCCAGGGTGTCCAGGGCCTCCTCCCAGCCGATGCGCTGCCCCATCCAGCGCGGATAGAGCAGGCGATCGGGAAAGGCCAGGCTCTCCAGCAGGCTGGCCCCCTTGACGCACAGGGCGCCGCCGTTGGCCGGATGCTGCTCATCCCCCTGCAACTGCCAGTTGTCCCCCTCCCGGCTCAGCCGGATGCCGCACCCCACTCCGCAATAGGCACAGGTGGTCTTCATTCCCTCGCTCCTTGTCATGTGTCTGACGAGGGGCCCATAAAAAAAGCGTCCGCCCCCCTGCGGGGACGGACGCCTTTGTCCGGATGCCTCATCGTCTTGTATGGGGAAGTGATTGCAAACCCCGCGCCAGGATGCAAGGGGCGCCGCCATTGCGCATCAGGGGGTCGGGCTGCGCCGCCACGGTGCAGCCGCCCCCTTGTTGGGCCCGCCTTGCGGGAATCCGCCCCGCACGCTGGGCAAGGGGCCCACCGGGGGTATAATGCGCCGCCACACAGGAGAGAGAGATGAAAGTGTCAGATGAAGGCGCTGCCGGGCAGCACCGGGCAGATACCCGGGAGAGAGGGGACTATTGCGCCATCGGGCTGGTCAATCCCAAATCCCCGGAGAACGTGGGCGCCGTGATGCGGGCCGCCGGCTGCTACGGGGCGGACGAGGTCTACTACACAGGGCAGCGCTTCGAGCTGGCACGCCGTTTTGTCACCGACACCAAGCAGATGGTGGAGAAGATCCCCCTGCTCGGGGTCGAGGAGCTGCTGGACTTCGTGCCCGAGGGCTGCACCCCTGTGCTGGTGGATCTGATCGAGGGGGCCACGCCCCTGCCGGATTACGTGCACCCCGAGAGAGCCTTCTACATCTTCGGCCCGGAGGATGGCACCCTGGAACCCGCCCGCTTCGCGGCGGTGAAGGAGGTCATCTATGTGCCGACTCAGGGTTGCATGAACCTGGCCGCCTCGGTCAACGTCATCCTCTATGACCGGTTGGCCAAGACGCTCAGCGCCAAAGGCTGAGGCAGGACAAGACGTTATCTATGTGGCCAGACCGACAGGCTGCATGCACCTCACCGCCTCGGTCAACGTCATCCTCTATGACCGGTTGGCCAAGACGCTCAGCGCCAAAGGCTGAGGCAGGACAAGCGGGGCCCGATGACGGCATCAGGCCCGACAGCTAGGGCTGTGGCTTGTTCGCCCGCACCACCTGCTCCCTGAGAAAGCCCTGGTAGTAGTCGTAGAGCTTGTTCTGCCGATAGATCTCCGCCAGTTTGCCCTGCCTTATCAGGGTGCGCATGCCGGGATCCCAGAGCCCGTGCAACTCCCTGCCCTTCGGGGTATCGGCGAAGATGGGGTAGGTAGGGATCCAGCGCAGGAATACCTGTACCAGCTCGGGGGGAAGGGAGCCTTCGGGGTAGAGGGCGCCGTCGGTCAGGTAGTAGCGGTAACGCCCCTTGATCAACAATTGCAGCGCCATCTCATGGCTGTCTATCTCGAACCAGCGCATCGGCTCCGGGATGAACTTGTCAAAGGCCCACCCCCTCAGCCAGAGCACCTCCTGCTCCTTGAGGCTGTGCTCCCCTGCCCAGTGCGGCAGCCAGCGCTTTTGCATCACCACGCTCACGTAGTCAGCCGAGTCGGGGTAGTCGGGCTGATGGACCCCGGGCACCTCTCCCCGATAGACCCCCATCGCCATGTCCCCCTCCTTTTTCGACACCACCGCCAGTGCCCGTTTGTAAGGCACCATGTGAAGCTTCACCCCGTGCCCCAGGGGTTCATAGATGGCTCGAACCACATCCAGATAGACCCCCTTGCCGTCCCGGTGACAGAAGCCGGGCCAGTCATCGCAATAGACGTGTATGGTGTCTGCCCGCACAAACGAGGTGATCAGCAGGCAACAGAACAGAAAAAGACGAACCATGAATATCCTCAGTGATATGGCACTCGGCAGATGCTCACCGCCGGACGGCCCGTTCAGGCATACAGATAGCATAGAAAAACAGAGTCCCGGCCGACATTTTCCCCATTTTGCGAGCGGGTCGAGGGTTATTGTCGCCCCACAGCGTATCATGGCAAACAAGATTCATTAGTAGCCCAACTTGAGGGGAGATTCTCATGCCAACCATCAAATCCCTGCTCTGCCCCGTCGATTTCTCCGAGATGTCCAGAGCGGTACTCGACTACGCCGTCTTCATGGCCAACACCCACCAGGCCGAGCTCAAACTGGTCCACGTGGTGGATCAGCTGCACGGCTTCGACAGCTACAAGATCCTGCACATGACGGCCATCGAGATCACCCACGAGATGGAGCGTCAGGCCAAGAGCCAGCTCAAGGAACTGGTCGCCTGCCTGCCCATTCCGGCCAAATTCGAGGTCCGTTTTGGCCGCGCCGCCGATGAAATCGTCCTCCAGGCGAAGGAAGACAAGGTGGATCTCGTGGTCATGGGCAGCCATGGCCGCTCCGGCATCAGCCACCTGCTGGTAGGCAGCGTGGCGGAATCCGTGGTGCGCCACGCCCCCTGCCCCGTGCTGGTGGTCCGCAAATAATCCCCGCCTGATGCGCCAAGGCCAGCATATGCTGGCCTTTTTGCTGTTGATTGCCATGAGATGCTCATCGCAGCAGACTCGCGGGCAGGGTCTCAGCCATGGGCATAGATGACGCTCCCTCCCTTGATGGTGTCGATGATGGCCCTGGACTGCTCCCTTGGCAGGGCCGGGCATCCCCAGCTGCGCCCCAGCTTGTCAAATTTCAGCAGATGCCTGGGGCTGGCGTAATCCGCCCCGTGCACCACGATGGCGCGCTTGCGGGCATTGCTGTTCTTGCCGGGACTGAGGCCGTCGAGACGCAGGGAGTAACCGTGCTTGCCCTGATAGGTCTCGGCGGTGCGGTAGACCCCGAGGGAACTTTGCCGGGAATTCATCTGATTGGAGAACTGGCGGGCGGCCAGCTCCCCCGAATTGCGGCCGTGGCTGACCCAGGTGTGGTAGAGCAGCTTGTGGCGCTTGACGTCGATGACGAACAGCCGGCGCATGGTCGAGGGCTTGCTGTAGTCGATGATGGTTAGAATGGGTTTTCGCTTGTGGCGCACGCTCTGGTAACCGTCCAGGGCCTTGCGAAACACGCGGCTGTCGAGTTTGCCCGCCAGCCCGAGCTGACGATAGAGATCCTGGTCCCAACTGGCGTGGCTGGCGCCGCTGAAACAGAGCGCCCCCAGCAGCAGTGGCAGGCTCAGCCAGAGGCTGCCCCACCACGCACTCCTATCCCGTTCCTTCATCCTTGAAGTTGCTCCCCTTGCTGTCGGTGGCCTGATGCCCCGGGTGACACCGCATCCTGCTGGATAGTTATATGCAAGCCATTGATTGCGAGCAATAAAAAAGCACAAAAATGCCGACCTGAGTCGGCATTGTCCTGCTTGCTGAGCGTGCCTGGATCAGGCACGGCTGAGATAATCCGCCTGCCCCACCCACTTGTAGCTGGTGAGTTCGGTCAGCCCCATGGGGCCACGGGCGTGAAGCATCTGGGTCGAGACCGCCACCTCGGCCCCGAGGCCAAACTGGCCACCGTCGGTGAAGCGGGTGGAGGCGTTGACATAGACCGCCGCCGAACCGGCCCCGTTGACGAAACGCTCGGCATTGGCGAGGGAGTTGGTCAGGATGGCATCGGAGTGGCCGGCGTTGTGCTCGCGCATATGGGCGAGCGCCTCGTTGACGTCCGCCACCACCTTGACCCCCAGGGTCAGCCCCAGCCACTCGGTGTCGAAATCTTCCGGCCCCGCGTCGCACAGGTTGTCGCTGCCAGCCAGCAGCGCCATGGCATTGGGCGCGCCCACCAGGGTCACCTTGCGCTCGTTCATCAGAGCCACCAGTTGCGGCAGCAAGGTGGCCGCCACCTTCTCGTGTACCAGCAGGGTATCGAGGGCGTTGCAGGCGGAGGGGCGCTGCACCTTGGCGTTCTCGATGACCGCCAGGGAACGCGCCAGATCGGCGCTCTCGTCCACGAAGATATGGCTGATACCGAACCCGCCGATGATGACGGGGATGGAGCTGTTCTCCTTGCACATCTTGTGAAGACCCGCGCCGCCGCGGGGGATGATCATGTCCACGTAGCGGTCGAGGCGCAGCAACTCGGCCACCAGCGCCCTGTCCGGGTTGTCGATGTACTGCGCCGCCGCCTCGGGCAGGCCGGACGCCGCCAGGGCATGCTGGATCACCCGCACCAGCTCCAGGTTGGAGTGGAAGGTCTCGCGACCGCCGCGCAGAATGCTGGCGTTGCCGGTCTTGAGGCAGAGGCTGGCGATGTCGATGGTGACGTTGGGGCGCGCCTCGTAGATGACGCCGATGACCCCGATGGGCACCCGGCGACGGGAGAGGCGCAGGCCATTCTCCAGCACCCGGCTGTCGATTTCGGCCCCGACCGGATCATCCAGGGTGATCACCTTGCGCACATCCGCCACTATGCCGGCAAGGCGCGCCGGGTTGAGCAGCAGGCGATCCAGCATGGCTTCCGTGAGCCCCGCCTCGCGCCCGGCGGCGATGTCTTTCTCGTTGGCCGCCAGGATCTGGGCACTGCGTGCTTCCAGTTCATCGGCGATGGCCGCCAGCGCCCGGTTCTTCTGTGCCGTGCTGACGGTGGCCAGTTGATAGGCGGCTTCACGGGCCGCCTGCCCCATTTTCTCCAGACTCATCACAGTTCCCTTTTGTTCATGCGGTGCCGCCCTGTTCAGAGCAGCACCATGTCATCACGGTGGATGGCCACGGCCCCATAGCCGTAACCCAATACCTGTTCAATCTGATCCGAGTGGACACCCCGCAGCCGATCCAGCTCCAGATGGTCGTAACGGCAGATACCGCGAGCCAGCTCGCTCCCCTTGGGATCCAGGATACGCACCACGTCGCCACGCACGAAATCGCCCTTCACCGCGACGATGCCCTTGGGCAGCAGGCTGGAGCCCTTCTCCTGCATGGCGGCCACGGCCCCCTGATCCACCTGCACTTCGCCGTGAGGAGGGGGCCCTGCCAGGATCCAGCTCTTGCGCCCTTCCAGGGGGGATGCCAGGGCAGGGAACAGGGTCCCCACCCGCTCCCCGGCGGCGAGGCGGCCGATCACTTCCGGGATCTGGCCGGTGGCGATCACCACGTCCACCCCGGCCCGGCGCGCCACGTCGGCCGCCTGCAGCTTGGTGGCCATGCCACCGGTGCCAAGGCCGCTCACGCTGTCACCGGCAAGGGAGCGCAGGGTGTCGTCTATGGTCTGCACCTCTTCGATGAGCTGGGCATCCGGGTTGGTGCGCGGGTCGGCGGTGAAGAGCCCCTTCTGATCCGTGAGCAGGATCAGCAAGTCCGCATCCGCCAGGATGGCGGCACGGGCGGAGAGGTTGTCGTTGTCCCCCACCTTGATCTCGGCGGTGGCCACGGCGTCGTTCTCGTTGATGACGGGGATGATGCGGTGATCGAGCAGAGTGCGCAGGGTGTCGCGGGCATTGAGGTAGCGCTCCCTGTCTTCCAGGTCGGCGCGGGTCAGCAGCATCTGGCCGATGTGCAGCCCGTAGAGGTTGAACAGGTCCTGCCATACCCGGATGAGCTGGGTCTGACCCACCGCCGCCAGCATCTGTTTGTTCGGCAGGGTAGGCGCCAGCGGAGGGTGGCCCAGATGCTCGCGACCGGCGGCGATGGCCCCCGACGTGACCAGCACGACACGGTGCCCGTGTCGATGCAAGGCGGCACATTGTCTGACCAGCTCGACCATGTGGGCACGGTTGAGGCGGGCAGATCCCCCGGTGAGCACGCTGGTGCCCAGTTTGACGACTATGGTTCTGTTTTCCATGGGAACGAAGGGTTAGAAAAGTAAGGAATCCCTTTATACCCACGGCCCCCCTGCCCTGCAAGGCAATTAAGCCTCGCCAGGCAGTTGCGGGCTCGGTGACAAAGCATCGGGGTACCCCGCACCGGGAAGATGCGGGGCTTGGGGATCAGGCTGCCGTCACGCTCAGTTCGGCGGTCACCTGCTTCGCGGGGGAGAGGGTGCACTCCAGCTGGGTCAACTTGCCGCTGATGAGCTTGTAGAAATGTTGCAGGGTGCGTTCCACTTCCGCCTGATGCTTCTTGGGCAGCGCCTTGTCGATCCACTCCCCGTCCGCGTTGTAGAACCCCGTCTGATAGTGGTAGCTGAAGCTGTGATCCGCCTGCTCCAGCACCAGCCACCAGCCCCAGAACTCCCGCTTGTCCGGAGCAGGCTTGGCGCTGACACAGACGGACAGGCAGTCAAAGCGGTAGCGGCCCTCCTCGCACAGGTCTTCACGCAAATAGGGGCCAATGGCCGCGAACTGCCGCAGCAATCGCTTGTAAGTCACTCTTTCTGACATGCTAACCTCCCTGTTGAACAAGCCATACCATCACATGATGATGTTACATTTTTAGTTTTATATCATGTACATAAGTGCTTTTTGAGCCAATCTACCGTCTCTTTCAGTGCCTCGTCATAGACCTCGAGCAGTGGCTGCTTGTCAAACACCACCGCCTTGCCGTTGCGACTCGCAGCGGCCAATGCCCGGACATCCTGCTCGGGACAAATAAAATCTTTCTTGTGCCCGATACTCAATATCGGCACGGAAGTGCGACTCCCCAGCAATCCCTGGGTCTTGAGGGAGAAGACCTGGCACTTGGTGCGCAGCAGATCCCACTGGGCCGCGTCCGCCCCCAGCCGGTTCGCCAGCCCGTCGCGCATCATGCGCGGGCAGCGGGCGAACATCTCCTGATTGGTGAACACCTGGTTGATGCCGGCACCGATGCAGACCACGGTCCGAAGCTTGAACGGCTCGACGAAGGCGAGACGGGCCGCCACATTGCCGGCGAGGCGGAACCCCACCATGGCGATGCGCTGGTGATCGACCCAGGCTACCTCCGAGAGGTAGTTGAGCACCGCCTGGTGCAGGCGGCTGGTGTCCTGCACCAGGGGCCAGTGCTCGGCATAGCCGGTGCCCGGCATGTCCAGGGAGAGCATCCCGATGCCGTGGGGCTCGAGACACTTGAAATAGAAGTTGAGGAAGTCCACCTGAAGCGAATCGATGCCACCGCTGACGATGACCAGGGGCACAGGTTTCTCGGTGGTGGGCAGATGCAGGTAGCCCTGGATGGTCTTGCCCCGAAACGGGACCTGCAACTCCTTGAGGGGCACCTTGAACAGGCGCCCGGCCTCGCGATAGGCCATGTTGCCGAGCAACTGGGCCTGATCCGCCAGCTCGTCGTGCTTGAGGTGGGGGTAGCTTGCGATGGAGTAGTAGCGCACTGCCTTGAGCAGGCTCTTCAGCGCCGCGGCGCGATCCCCTTCCCCCAGCAGCGTCCGCCCCGTATTGAAATAACGGCCGGCAAGCTGGCTCCACTCATAGACCCAGTTGCCGGGCACATAGCCCTTGATGGTGTCCAGATAGCGTTCGTGACTGCGCTCCCCCTGCCCCATGGCGATGTGCGCCAGGGTCTGCTCCACCTCGACGGGATCGGCCCCCTGCCAGGCCCAGGTCGGTCTGCGCAGCAGGCGATACCAGCGGGGCGACAGGGCGCCATCGATGAAGCTGTCAGACAGTGCGCTGTCTTGCTCGTCGACGGGGCTCGAGTTGGAGACTTCGGAAGTTTCCAATACCTTTTTGACCCGGGTAAACAGCTTTTCCGTCAGATTGGTATCGTCGTTTGGTTCCAAAATGGTGGCTCTTCTGTCTCAAACAATGTCCCATCTTAACCACTTTTCACATCGAGCAGCCACACCAGAAACGCATTGAGCCCCAAAAGGGGCTCAATGTGGTCAACCTTGCATCACGACGGATCAGTCCGCTCCCGAATGCCGGGGAGTCACTGGTAGCGACCGGTGCGGCGATTACGCTTCGTCGCAGATCGGCTTGGCGAACTCCAGCGCCATGTCCCAGGGCTGTTCAATCCAGGTATCCTGCGGAATAGCGACTTCGAAGTCATCCACAAGGGGTTCGCCCATGGGCTTGGCGAAGATGGTGATGAACTTGGCTCTGGGGTAGAGCTCGCGGATCGCCTTGGCGGTGCCGCCGGTGTCCACCAGATCGTCCACCACCAGCCAGCCTTCGCCGTCACCTGCGGTGGTGGCAGCCTTCACCACCACCAGCTCGCGCTGGTTGTCGTGGTCATAGCTGGAGATGCAGAGGGTTTCGACATTGCGAATGCCAAGTTCGCGGGCCATCAGGGCCGCAGGCACCAGACCACCGCGGCTGACGGCGATGATCCCTTTCCACTGGCTGACAGGCAGTTGACGACGGGCCAGACGGCGCGCTTCGCGTTGCAGGTTATCCCACGATACATAGAACTTTTTTGGCATGCTATCGATCTCAACGAGTTATAAAGCAATCACTTATGAGGCGAAACCCGGCAAAGAGACGGGTTCAGGTCAATTCTGGCACCCCGTTTCCCGAATTTTGCTTGCACTTTTTCGTGCCTCGGGGCTGACGCCTCGGCGGCAAAAACGGATGCAATGCGAACAGGGATGGGGTGTAGCTGGCGGCCATGTCGGGTGGACTCCCGATCTCGGGCCGGCTGTTGGGCCGGTATGATAGCACTCTTTATGGATAAATTGAGCGGCAAACGTATGCGAAAAACAGGAAATGTCCGCCATCTTCCGCTCTGTCGCCCTTTTGGGAGGGCTCCGGCGACACCGACAGGTTAGCCGTTTGACACACATTCCATGACATTCGGGCAAAAAAATAGCAGGGGGAGGAGAGGTTCCTCACACACCTGCTGCTGTTACCTGTGACGCCTGCGAGCCTTAACGGCGGGTAGCGTAGGGATTCGGGTAGTTGAAACCCTGGGTATAGAGAGATTGGGCAAACCAATAGGTTGAATTGCTGCCTGACATCATAAACTCCTGATTGCTTAACAAGTTACGTACCTTAATGCGGGTTCACATCCTTGAACTGACACTCGGTTCCATGGAGGCGCACTTGCTTTGCTTCGGTTCCCTGGAGGCATTGATTGTCATCCTGACAAGTGGGCTGGCCACGGCGGCTAATTTACCACCCGGCGCCCAAAAGACAATATTTTTGTGACTGGCATCACAAAATTGATGTTGTGCTGACACGAATAAGGCAGGTAGTGAAGTTCGCCATCCATGCTCCCTTTCCCAGCACAAGCAGAGCGTCATTTGCGCTGATCGCTCACATTTTTGCGTGATTGACTGTATTATCGTTATCCTCTTCCCCGGCCCGCAGAGTGGGGCCCGACATTTTCCATGCTGGTAAGGAGTCCCGACGTGGCACAGCTCAGTTCTCTGTCTCCCAAGTTGATTTGGCAATTCTTCGAGCAGATCTGCTCCATCCCCCACCCCTCCAAGCACGAAGCCCAACTGAGCGCCTGGATCGTGGCGTGGGCCCAGGGAGAAGGCCTGGCGGTCAAGCAAGATGCCGTCGGCAACATCATCATCAAGAAACCGGCCACGCCGGGGATGGAAAACCGCAAGGCCGTGGTGCTGCAAGCCCACATCGACATGGTGCCCCAGGCCAACGCCGACACCCAGCACGACTTCACCACCGATCCCATCGATGCCTACATCGACGGTGAATGGGTCACTGCCCGCGGCACCACCCTGGGCGCCGACAACGGCATGGGCATGGCTGGCTGCCTGGCCGTGCTGGCCGACAAGACCATCAAGCACGGTCCGCTGGAAGTGCTGCTGACCACCGACGAAGAGACCGGCATGACCGGCGCCTTCGGTCTGGAAGCGGGCTGGCTGGAAGGCGAGATCCTGCTCAATACCGACTCCGAAGAGGATGGCGAAGTCTACATGGGCTGCGCCGGCGGGGTGGATGCCAATATCCGCTTCCCCCTGGAGCGGGTCGCTGCCACCGAGGGTGAAGGTTTCGAGCTGCAGGTCAAGGGCCTGCGCGGCGGCCACTCCGGGGTCGACATCCATCGCGGCCGCGGCAACGCCAACAAGCTGCTGGTCCGTCTGCTCAAGGCCGCCGAACCGCTGGGGGTGCGCCTTGGCGATCTCAGTGGCGGCACCCTGCGCAACGCCATCCCCCGCGAGGCCCGCGCCAGCCTGCTGGTGCCCGCCGCCAGCGTGGCTGACTTCAAGGCCCTGGTGGACCGCTACGCCGGCATCTATCAGAGCGAGCTGGCCGCCACCGAGGCCAACCTCACCGTGCTGCTCACCGCCCGGGAGAAACCGGCCCAGCTCATGAGCGAGTCCCTGCAAAGCCGCCTGCTGGATGCCCTGATGGCCTGCCCGAACGGGGTGATGCGCATGAGCGACGCCATCCCGGGCGTGACCGAGACCTCCACCAACCTGGGTGTCATCAAGACACTCGAGGGGGAAGTCTATGTGCAGTGCCTGATCCGCTCCCTCATCGATTCCGGTCGCGAGAACATCGAGCAGATGACCCGCTCCCTGTTCACCCTGGCCGGCGCCAGCTGCGAGTTCACCGGCGCCTACCCGGGTTGGGCCCCGAACGTCGACTCACCGGTCATGGCACTGGTGCGAAGCAGCTACCAGACCCTGTTTGGCGAGATGCCGAACGTCATGGTGATCCACGCAGGCCTCGAGTGCGGTCTGTTCAAGAGCGCCTACCCGGACTGGGACATGGTCTCCTTCGGCCCGACCATCCGTGGCGCCCATGCACCGGGGGAGAAGGTACACATCCCGGCGGTCGAGCGTTTCTGGCAACTGCTGGTTCACGTGCTGGAACATATCCCGGCCAAGTAAGCCAGCTCACGACCATACCGATGCCCCGCCCCGTGCGGGGCATCTTTTTTGTGCACCCTCCTCGGCCACCTCTCTCATATCCCCGATTCCACGCGCGGCCCTGGCTTGAAATCGTATCCATGAACAGGTCTGCATTTGAAAACCTTTTCCATGATTTATGTAAATTTACAACACAAAAAGTTGATCCAGCTCACATATGCCCCTAGGATCAGAACGTGACCAAGGTCACACAACCCATGAACCACAGAGAAACGAGGTCATCATATGTTCGAGAATCTGGCAGTGCTGTTCCACCTGAAGGGTGCAACCAGCAAGAAAGGTGCTGAAGAGAAAGACACTTATGCGCCTGCAACCCGCAATTACTACTTCCGTTATGGCGCCTGATATCGCCTGTCCGGAAGTTGAAATTAGCAACGTAATAAAACTACAAAACAACTCAGCAATCCACACAGCAGCCACCCCCATCGGGGCGCTGTCCTGCCCGGGCCAGAATTTCCACGGCCAAACCTGAACTCCAACCATGAAGATGGGGCCCGCAGGCCCCATTTTTTTATTCCGTTTCCGCCTCTATTGCGCCTCCTCGGTGCCACCTTGCAGCGATGCCGGTCGCGACGTGGCGGGCGCCGGCATCATATCGCCTTTCCCAGTGGCACCGCCTCCTGCACGGGCAAGGGGAAATGGCAGGCCACCTGATGCCCCTGCCCGCCGCACGCCTCAAGGGCGGGCGAGCGGGTGCGGCACAGATCCGTTGCATGGGGACAGCGCTGGTGAAAGTGGCAGCCACTCGGCGGCGAAATGGGGGACGGCACATCCCCCGTCAGCAGGATGCGCTGGCTGCGCCGCCGTGGATCCGGCACCGGAATGGCGGAGATGAGCGCCTGGGTATAGGGATGGCGTGGTGCCAGGTAGAGTGCCTGGGCCTCGGCCAGTTCGACGATCCGGCCCAGATACATCACCGCAATCCGGTCCGAGATGTGCTTGACCACCGACAGGTCATGGGCGATGAAGATGATGGCGAGGTTCATCTCCCGCTGCAGATTGAGCAGCAGGTTCACGATCTGGGACTGCACCGACACGTCGAGCGCCGACACCGCCTCGTCACACACCAGCAGCTTGGGCTTGAGGGCGATGGCGCGGGCGATGCCGATGCGCTGGCGCTGGCCACCAGAGAACTCATGGGGATAGCGATCCACCGCGCTGCCGGGCAAACCGACTTTCTCCAGCAGCTCCTGCACCCATGTCCGGCGCTGTTCGGCGTTGCCCTTGCCGTGGATGATGAAGGGCTCCTCCAGGATCTGCCCCACCGTGTGGCGGCTGTTGAGGGATTCTGCGGGATCCTGGAACACGATCTGCATCTCCTGACGCAGGGATCGCATCTCCTTGGGCGAGAGGTGGGTGATGTCACGCCCCTCGAAGGTGATGGAACCGGCGCTCGGCTCGAACAGCTTGAGCAACGAACGCCCCAGGGTGGACTTGCCGCATCCCGACTCTCCCACCAGGCCAAGGGTCTCCCCCTGCTTGAGATCAAAGCTGATGCCATCCACCGCGTAGACGGTGTATTGCTTGCGCAAGAAACCGCCACCCATCTTGAAATGCTGCTTTAAATTGCTTACCGACAACAAGCTGGTCATGACTTCCATCCCCGACGATTCATGGCAGCAAACGACCTGGTCGCCTTCCCGCCGCCTGGCTGTCCTGCGACACCCCGTCCCCACACCAGGCCGCTCATAGGCTCACCTCCTTCCAGTGGTGGCAGGCCACCCCGTGGCGTTCGCTCAACTGCTCGGTCACCGGTATGGTCTCCACGCAAAGGGGCGTGGCATGGGGGCAGCGGTTGGAGAAACGGCACCCCGCCGGCATCTCGTGCAGGGCGGGCACCTGACCCTTGATGGTCTTGAGCAGGCTCTTTGGCACATCTTCCAGACGCGGGATCGAGGCCATCAGACCATGAGTATAGGGATGGCGCGGGTGGTCAAACAGTTCATAGATATCGGCCCGCTCCACCGCACGCCCGGCATACATCACCACCACCTCGTCGCACAGCTCCGCCACCACCCCGAGATCGTGGGTGATGAAGATGATGGCCATGCCGGTCTGGGCTTGCAGCTCCTTCATCAGATCCAGGATCTGGGCCTGGATGGTCACATCGAGCGCCGTGGTCGGCTCGTCGCAGATGAGCAGGGCCGGTTCGCAGGCCAGCGCCATGGCGATCATCACCCGCTGGCGCATGCCGCCGGAGAGATTGTGGGGATAAGCCGCGAAACGCTGGGCAGGCTCGGGGATCCCCACCTTCTGCAACATGGCGATGGCGGCGTCACGGCGCTGGGCCTTGCTGTAATCGGGGCGGTGGAGGCGAAACACCTCCATCAGTTGATCGCCAACCGTCTGCACCGGGTTGAGGGCCGTCATGGGCTCCTGAAAGATCATGGAGATACGGTTGCCACGCACCTTGTACATCTGCTCCGGCGGCAGATTGAGCAGCTCCTCCCCCTGAAAGCGGATGGAGCCCGCCACCACCTGACCGTGGGGCCTTGGCAGCAACCCCATGATGGCCAGCGAGGTGACGCTCTTGCCGCAGCCGGACTCGCCGACTATCCCCAGGGTTTTGCCCGGGGCGACCTGGAAGCTGACCCCGTCGAGCACCTTGATCTTGCCGTCGTCGACGGCGAACTCCACCTCGAGATCCCGCACCTCGAGGATGGGGGACAGAGACTGCCCCTCATGATCTCTGGTGCCGGGGGCGGTGGCCTGTGTGTTGGGCATGACTGCTGCTCCCTTCTGGGCCACATCAATGATGTGCATAGGTCTTGTCGATCAGGGTGATGGGGGCCAGCGCCTTGCCGTCAGCCTTGGCCTTCTGGGTCTCCTCCTTCACCTTGGGATCGATCCAGAGCAGGCCGCCACTGCTGTGGGGGTAGCCATCCATGGGCCAGTAGAGCAGATCCGGGGTGTTGCGGGTGGCGGGCACCTCCGGCAGCATCACATAGCGCCAGCTGCTGGCTCGCACATAGTTGAGCTGAACGCCGGGCACGAAGATGGCGAGATCATAGATCCGCTGCTGGATCTGGTGGGAAAGCGCGGCCCGCTTGTCCATGTCGAACTCGACGTTGTAGGCGTCGATCAGGCTGTCGAGCGCTTTGTCAGCCACGTTGAACAGGTTGTTGGTCTGGGGCTTGTTGGCGTTGTCGGAGTGGAAGGACTCCCAGTATTGCGGATAGAGACCACCGCCCCCCCAGCCAAGCCAAGCCGCCTCGTGTTTCTTCTCCAGCATCACCTTGAAGCCGGTGGCGCCATCCACCAGATTGAGCTCCAGATCCAGGCCCGCCTTCTTGGCCTCTTCCTTGAGCACGGTCAACCGCTTGGAGTGCTCCTGGCTGGTGTAGGTGAGGGCCAGGGTGAGCCGCTCTCCCTTGTCGTTTTGCAGGATGCCGTCCGGTCCCTGCTTGCCGTAACCGCCCTTGGCGAAGTACTCCCGTGCCTTGGCGATGTCGTAGGCCCGCTCAGGGAGCGCGATGTCGGTGAAGGCCCCGAAGCCAGAGCCGAAGGTGGTAGCGCGGTCATAATCGCCGTGCAGCACCGTCTCTATCATCTTGTCGATGTTGAAGGCGTGCTGGATGCCGAGCCGCACGTTGAGATCCGCCAGCTTGGGATTGGCCACGTTGAGGTGAACCCCCTGCCCCCCCTGCTTGGTGTCGGTCATGGCCATCACCTTCTGCACGTATCCCTGCTTGTACTCCGGTGTGACCGCCTTCTCATGCCACCAGTTGGGCAGGATCATCTCGAAGGTGTCCAACTCCCCCTTGAGGAAGTGGCGGAACGCGATGTTGTGGTCGCGGATCACCTGCACCTTGATGGTGTCGAGGTTGAACCTGTGCTGGTTGTAGCGATCGTCTTTTGCCCACCACTCTTTCTGCTTGCTGAAGGTGACGGACTTGCCCTTCTTCACGTCGCTCATCACGTAGGGGCCCGTGGTGGGTACCACGGCCCAGTTGTACTGCTTCACCCAGTTCGGGCCCATCTTGTAGTAGTGCTTGGGCTGGGGCCACAGTTCGGTGGTGTTGAGGAGATCGAGCTTGGCCTTGCGGCTGCCCGCCTTGACCAGGATGGTGTGGTCGTCAATCTTCTCCACCGCCACCACCTCGGTGGTGTAGTAGTTGTTGAACCAGGGGCCCTTGATGTCCTTGGAGCGCATCATCTCGTAGCCGAAGGTGTAGTCATCGGCGGTGACCGGCTTGCCGTCGGACCACTTGGCGCGCGGGTCGAGCCTGAAATAGACGGTCTGGCTGTCCGGCGCGATGGCCCAGGCATTCGCCAGGGCCGGAATGGGGTTGCCCGTGTTGGGATGGAAGCTGATGAGCCTCATCTGGTTGTCGAGGATGAAGGAGCGGAACGAGCCGTTGGAATCCGGCCCCACGGTGCGAAACGTCAGCGGGAAGCTGTCGACGAAGAGATTGAGGTTGCCGCCGGGCAGCGCCTTGGGAGAGGCGAACACGGGGTCGGTGTCGTTGGTCTCCCACGTCAGATCCGCGGGCAGGCTGGCCGCCCACACCCAGGATCCGTTCAACAGCAGAAAGAGAGCACCTGTCCATTTGATTTTATTGTTCATGTTTGACTTCCTGGTCATGCCCCTGCACTGGGGGTTTATCAATTTAAGGGTGAGCGACCCGGCGCCTTGAGTGCGCCACAGGTCACTGATAACGGGTAAATTTGCGCGGGTCGAACGCCTCGCGGATCGCCTCGCCGATAAAGGAGACCATGATCAGCACCAGACTCACCGCCGCCACTACCGAGCTCACGATCCAGATGGCGTCGAGGTTGTTGATCCCCTGGGAGAGCAGCTCCCCCCAGCTCGGGGTCGGCGGCGCCAGGCCAAAGCCCAGGTAGTCCAGCGCCGTCAGGGTGGAGATGTTGCCCACCACGGCAAACGGGGCCAGGGTGACGATCATCATCAGGGTATTGGGCAGAATGTGGTTGAAGATGATGCGCCTGGTGCTCGCCCCCTGGGCCCGCGCCGCCATCACGTAGTCCCGCGCCCGCTCCTTGTAGGTGAGGGTGCGCATGTACCAGGTGATCCCCATCCAGCCGAACAGCACGTTGATGCCCACGAACAGGCCGAAGTTCGGCTTGGCCAGGGAGACCAGGATCATGATGACGTAGAGGAAGGGCACCTGGGACCAGATCTCGATGAAACGCTGCATCAGGAGATCGAATCGACCGCCGAGGAACCCCATCATGCAGCCGATGCTGACCCCGATGACATAGCTCGCCACCAGCGCGATGAAGGCAAAGCCGATGGCGATGCGAAAGCCGTAGACCAGCCGTGCCAATACGTCGCGACCGCTGGTGTCGGTGCCGAGGAAGTGGCGCTCCGCCAGGCTCGGGGCATAGGGCGGGTAGGCTTCCTCCTTGAAGTCCTGCTCATAGGGGTTCCAGGGCACAGGTGGCAGCAGCACCCAGTCCCCCTTGCCCTCTGCGGCGAATTTGTCTTTGAGCTGGCGGTAGTTGGTCTCGTACTCGTAGTCGAGCCCGAAGTGCTGGCCCGGGATCACGTCCCCATAGGTGGGGAAATAGAGCTCCCCCTGATAGCTCACCGCCAGGGCCCGGCTGTTGACCAGCAGTTCCGCCAGCAGAGAGATGACCACCAGGACCGAAAAGATGACAAAAGAGTAGTAGCCGCGCTTTATCGACTTGAAGCGCTTGAGTTTTTTCAGAGTTACCGGATTCAGGTTCATGCTCACTCTCCAAACCGCACGCGGGGATCGACCAGGGCAACGCAGATGTCGGAGACAATGTTGCCCACCAGCATCAGCATGGAGGTGATGGCCAGAATGCCCATGACGGTGGGGTAATCCCGCTCGACAATGGCCTCGTAACCGAGCAGGCCGATGCCGTCGATGTTGAAGATGGTCTCGATGAGGAAGGAGCCCCCGAAGAAGACGGTGAGCACCGACCCTAAGTGACTCGCGATGGGGATCAGGCTGTTGCGCATGGCGTGATCGGTCACCGCCTTGCGAAACGGCAACCCCTTGGCCACGGCGGTGCGCACATAATCCGCCGACAGGTTCTCCATCAGGCTGTTCTTCATGGTCATGGTGAGGATGGCGAAATCCCCGATGGCGTAGGCGATGAGCGGCAGCAGCGCGTGGGCGAAGACGGTGCGGATCTGATCCCAGCTGCTCTCCATCCCGTCAAACTCGTCCCCCGGGAAGCCCCCCATGGGCAACCACTCCAGATGGAACGCAAAGACGGTGATGAGGAAGATCCCCACCACGTAGGCGGGCAGCGCATAGGCCATGTAGATGAGCATGGAGCTCAGGGAATCGAAGCGGCTGTTGTGTCTGAGCGCCTTGGCCACTCCGAGCGGGATGGAGACGGCATAGCTCAGCAGAAAGGTGGCGAGCCCGAAGAAGGCGGTCACCGGCAACCTCTCCTTGATGAGATCCCACACCGGCTCGTAATAACGGGTCGACTCCCCGAGATCCAGCACCGCCAGCTTCTGCAACCAGTCCCAGTAGGCGACCAGCATGGGTTTGTCGAGGCCGTAGAACGCCTTGAGCTCTTCAATCTGTTCGTCGGAGAGTGCCTGCGCCCCCTTGCTGCCACTGGAGCGGCCGGACTCGTTTTGCGAGACCTGCGCCTGCAGCAGCATGCGCTCGACCGGGCCGCCCGGCACGAAGCGGGTGATGGTGAAGACGAGCAGGGTGATACCGAGAAACGTCGGGATGATCAAAAGCATCCGACGTAGGAAATACGACAGCATGGTGGAACCTCGTCCTTGTTGTTCTTTTATGGCCAGTCACATCCGGTGACGGGCCTATCCTTACCTGGCATTACTCACTGAATTGACTGGCATTGGCAGACAATCCGGCTCGGTCACTGTAAAAGCTCTGCAACAAAAATCAAGTAGAACCCTGTCTGCGACCAGGAATGTCCCCCCGCAGCATATCCCGCGGATGATTTTTTCCAAAAAAACCAACTTCAATATAAAAAACTGCTACGCCTACCCGTCCAACTCGATTTTAATTATTAAAAAATTAATTACACAGGTGTTTTAATCCAAATCAAGCAGAATAAAATCAACAAGTTAATGATAATTCGGGTTGTTTTCTCATTTACCTATAAAAGAAGAGGGATAGCCTCCCCCACCATCCGTTCCCCGGAAAACGCTCTCGCCATAAAAGCAGATGAAAATACTGCAAAAAACCGTTTTCTCGATATCGGCACCGGAGTGACAAGCGACTTATCGATAAGTTCAAAAATAATCAATAAAATTGTAAAAATCGAACTTAACAACATCTTTACATAAGTTGACGCAACATTTACGGAATAAAACGCCAAAAATATTCCATCAAGTGCATATTCCCATCTAATTCCCTCTGCTGCCCCCATCCCCGCCGCTCCATTTGACGTCCATCACCAAACCTTGATAAGCCTTACGCACCGCTCCAACGAGGGCGGTAATGGAAGCAAACAATAAACAATCAGGAAGGATACTAGCGATGCTTAGGAAAAGCAGACTCTCTGCTGCCGTAGCGTTTGCCTTGGCGAGCGCGGCAGTTGTGGCCACCCCTGTCCTGGCCGAAGAGGGCCAGAACGTAGAAAAACTGCAAAAAATCAAGGTCACCGGCTCGCGGATCTCCCGGGTCGATGTGGAAGGCGCCACCCCGGTCGTCTCCGTGACCAAGGCGAAAATCGAGCAATCCGGTCAGCAGACCGTCGCCGATTACCTCAAGCAAGCCTCCTACAACTCCTTTGGCGGCGTCTCCCCTGCCTCCGGCAGCTCCTTCCAGTCCCAATCCACCGTCGGCCTGCGCGGCCTGGGTTCCGAGCGTACCCTGGTTCTGCTGAACGGCAAGCGGGTAGCGGGTTCCCCCACCATGGGCGGCACCTCCATCAACCTCAACACCATCCCCATGGCCGCCGTTGAGCGGGTCGAGGTCAACCTGGACGGCGGCTCCGCCATCTATGGTTCCGACGCCATCGGTGGCGTGATCAACGTGGTGCTCAAAGAGGGCTACGAAGGGCTGGACTTCCAGGGCCGCATCGGCTCCCCGAGCGAAGAGGGCGGCGACGAGAAGAGCGGCTCCATCGTGGCAGGGGTGGCCGGCGAGAAGGGCTCCCTGATGGCGGTCTACGAGCACGACAAGAAGGACGTCATCTACGCCCGGGATCGTGACTATCTCTCCAAACAGGGCAACGACTCCCCCAGCCCCTACGGCCGCAACGTGGAAGGGATCACGGGTCTTGACGCCAACGGCGACCCCATCTGGAAATACGGCCCCCTGGCCGGCGCCACCAATGCCGACGGTTCATGCAAGGAGCCCTTCGTCGGGTTCGAGGGCGGCTGTAACTTCAACTACGGCCAGGTCGCGGCCACCACGGCCTCCCGCAGCCGTGACACCCTGTACGTGAACGGTCGCTACCACATCAACGACAATGTGGACTTCGTGCCGCAGATCATCGGCTCCCGAGTCGAGAGTTTTGGCCGCTTCGCCCCGGCCGCCGGTGCCTTCACCATTGACCCGGCCAACCCGAAGAACGCCCAGTTCTTCGCCGACAACGGCCTGGATGCCGCCGCCACCCAGGGTCTGGGTGAGGCTGCCTACGCCTACTACCGCTTCAGCAACGTCGGTCCCCGTGACAACTATGTCACCGACACCACCGGCAGCATGAACCTCGGCTTCGAAGGCACCATCGCCACCGAAAGCGTCGGCGACATGCAGTGGAACGCCGGCTACATGTACTCCAAGACCGACAACAAGGAGAACGGCACCGGTTACGTGCTGAAGTCCGCCGCCCAGCAGGCGGTCGCCGACGGCAAGTTCGTCGGTGGCGAGTTCGACGCCTCCACCACGGCCTCCATGGCCGCCGACACCAGCCGCCGCTCCACCATGGACTTCTACCAGTGGTACGCCGGTGTCCAGTGGGACATGGGTGAACTGCCGGCCGGTCCGGTCAGCTGGTACGCCGGTGCCGAGTACAACGACTGGGTCTATGCCGACAAATACGACGCCCAGTCCGAAGCCGGCAACATCATCGGCTCCTCCGGCAACTCCTCCGGTGGCGTGCGTGACGTGACTGCCGCCTACATCGAGTCCCTGGTGCCCATCACCGAGCAGATCGAGCTGAACGTGGCCGGTCGCTTCGACAAGTACAGCGACTTCGGCAGCGCCTTCTCCCCCAAGGCGAGCCTGCGTTACCAGCCGCTGGACAACCTGATGCTGCGCACCTCCTGGTCCCGTTCGTTCCGCGCCCCCAGCCTGAGCGATCTCTACTCGGCTGACTCCTTCTCTGCCGACTGGGCGAAGGATTACGTCTACTGCGAGGCCAACGGCATCTCCGCGGCTGACTGCCCGAACCGCCAGTACGACACCACCCGTACCTCCAACGAGGATCTGAAGGAAGAGACCGCGGACACCTGGAACTTCGGGGTGGCCTACAGCCCGGTGGATGACCTGAACCTCTCCCTGGACTACTACACCATCAAGATCGAGGACGTGATCCAGCTGAACTCCCTGCAGTCTCTCATCTATGACGAACTGAACAGCGGCAGCTCCAGCAGCATCACCCGCAACAGCCAGGGCAAGATCAGCAACGCCATCGCACCCATGGTCAACCTGGGGACCCTCGAGACCTCCGGCCTCGACCTGAAGGTGGATTACACCTACGACCTGAACTACGCCACCGTGCGTTATGACCTGGGCGGTACCTACATCCTGAAATACAAGGAAGGTCTGTACGCCGGTGGTCCCATCATCGACAAGATCGGCCAGAACGGTCTGCCCCAGATGCGCTTCAGCTCCGGTGTGGGTGTCAACGTTCCCCAATGGTGGAACATGGATACCTACCTGAGCGCGAACTACATCGACTCCCAGAGCCAGGATTACATCGCCGATACCGGTGAGGAAGTGGGCCACATCGCGTCCCAGACCACCTGGAACCTGAACGTCGGCGTGGAAGCGCCCTGGAACGGCAAGATCCAGGTCGGCGTGAAGAACATGTTCAACGTGGGCCCGTCCCTCGAGAGCGATGGCTTCACCTATGACGACGAGCTCTACAGCATCGACGGTCGCATCTACTACCTCGACTACAGCCAGAAGTTCTAATCCACCAGCAAACCACAAGCCGGCCCGTTCGGGCCGGCTTTGCCCAAGGTCCCAAGGAAGTTACGGAGATAGGGTAATCCTATGAAAACAAGGACAACTACAATGAAGAAAGCGCTCCTCGGCAGCCTGATTTCGGCTGCCTTGCTGACCAGCTTCAATCTGAGTGCCGCCTCTGCCAGCCAGGCCGTGGACGCTCAAGCCGCCACCGACAATGCATCCAAAGTTTCCCAGCAGAAGATCGACAGCTACGCCGAGTCTGCCGAGTCTGCCCTGGCCCAGTACAAGGCCGCCCTGCGCCAGGCCGACAGCCTGCGCACCTACAACGAGCAAGTGGGCAAGATGGTCGACTCCCAGAGCGCCGAACTCGCCTCCATGCAAAAGCAGATCGCCCAGATCGACCAGACCAGCACCGAAGTGGTGCCCCTGATGCTCAAGATGATCGACTCCCTCGAGCAGTTCGTCTCCCTGGACCTGCCGTTCCAGAAGGTGGAGCGTGAGGACCGCGTGGCGGCCCTGACCGATCTCATGAACCGGGCCGACGTCACCATCTCCGAGAAGTACCGCAAGATCCTCGAGGCCTACCAGATCGAGGAGGGCTTCAGCCGCACCATCGAAGCCTACAAGGCGAGCCTGGACAAGGATGGGGACGAGAAGACCTACGAGTTCCTGCGGGTCGGGCGCATCGCCCTGCTCTACCAGTCCCCGGATGGCAACGAGACCGGCATGTGGAACAAGAAGACCCGCCAGTGGGAAGTACTGCCCCAGGAGTATCGCAGTGCGGTTGAACAAGGCCTTCGCATCGCGAAGAAGCAGGCGCCCCCCGCCCTCATCAAGCTGCCGGTTCAAACTGCGGAGAAAGCATCATGAAAGGAATCAAACTTGCCATCGCCTCGCTGATCGCGGGCGCTACCCTGGTCACCCTGCCGGTGACCGCCGCCGAGAAGCCGGTGGATCTCAACGCCCTGCTCAATCAGGTCAAGGCCGCCAGCACCAGCGAATCCCAGCTCAACAAGGAGCGGGAAGCCCGCTTCCTGGCTGACAAGAACGAACAAGGGGCCCTGCTCGCCAAGGCCAAGGCGGATCTCGCCGCCGAAGTCGCCAGGGGCGAAAAGCTCAAGGCCACCTTCGATGCCAACGACAAGCAGCTCACCGAGCTGACCGAAACCCTGCGCCAGCGCTCCGGCAACATGGGCGAGATGTTTGGCGTGCTGCGCCAGTTCGCCGGCGAGTTCAAGGGGATCTTCAACGCCTCTGCCCGCCGGGTCGAGCATCCGGAGCAGACCGCCCTGCTGACCCGCCTGGCCGAGAGCAAGGAGCTGCCCTCCAGCGATGACCTGACCGCCTTCTGGACCACCACCCTCAGCCGCATGGTCGACGGTGGCAAGGTGAGCCAGATCCCGGCCACCGTGGTCTATGGCGAAGGCAACCAGGCCCAGAAGACCGTGACCCAGATCGGCGAGTTCAACACCGTCTCCGAAGGCAAGTACCTCACCTTCGTGCCGGAGACCGGCAAGTTCGAACAGCTGCCCCGCCAACCCGACAAAGGAGTGCTGGAACCCATCGCCGACTTTGAACAAGGTGGCGGCAGCGTCGAACCCATCTTCGTCGATCCGTCCCGCGGCGTGATCCTCTCCCTGCTGGTGCAGTCGCCGACCCTGAAGGAGCGCATCGATCAAGGGGGTGAAGTGGGCTACGTCATCATGGTACTCGGCGTGCTCGGTACCCTGCTGGCACTGTTCTGCGGCGCTCGCCTCTCCCTCATCGGCGGATCCATGCGCAAGCAGCTCAAATCCGATCAGATCATCAAGGGCAATCCCATCGGCGAGATGCTGGGGGCCTACCAGAGCCATCGTGGCGACAACATCGAGGATCTGGAATCCAAGCTCGACGAGATCATCCTGCGCAACGTGCCCAAGTTCGAGAAGGGCATCAGCATCATCAAGCTGATCGCCTCCGTCGCCCCGCTGCTGGGTCTGCTGGGGACAGTGGTCGGGATGATTGCCACCTTCCAGGCCATCACCCTGTTCGGTACCGGCGATCCCAAGCTGATGGCGGGCGGTATCTCCGAGGCCCTGGTGACCACCATGCAGGGTCTGGTCGTGGCCGTGCCCATGCTGTTCCTCTACACCATCGTGCAGACCCAGAGCCGTCGTCTGATCCAGGTGCTGGAAGAGCAGAGCGCCGGTTTCGTCGCCCGCTACCAGGAACGTCTGCACGCCGCCAAAGCCGCAGCCTAAGGAGTCACCCATGTGGTTCTGGTTGATTGAAGAAGTCGAGTCGGTCCGCCGGTTTCTGGGATTGGGGGGCGACGTGCTGGTCGCCCTGTTCTTCCTGACCCTGATGATGTGGGCCCTGCTGCTGGAGCGCTGGTTCTACTTCATGGCGGTCTACCCCAAACAGGTGAAGCAAACCAAGGCGGCCTGGCTGGCCCGCACCGATCACCTCTCCTGGTCCGCCAGGCAGATCCGCCGCGAGCTGGTCTCCAGGGTTGCCATGGCGGTGGACAAGGGGATGCCGGTCATCAAGGTGCTGATCGCCCTCTGCCCGCTGATGGGGCTGCTCGGGACCGTGGTGGGCATGGTACAGGTGTTCGACACCCTGGCCATCACCGGCACCGGCTCACCGCGGGCGATGGCCTCGGGGATCTCCAAGGCGACGGTACCGACCATGGCGGGCATGATTGCCGCCCTTTCCGGCCTGTTTTTTGTCAACCAGCTCGATCACAAGGCCAAGTTGGCGGTGCAGAAGCTGGAAGACAACCTGAAACACGGCTGATGCAGGATGCACATCCCCGGCCGGGCCATGCCCGCCGGGGCACAGAACAAGCAAGGAGTTTTTTGCCATGAGAAAACGTCACAGCGACAGCGGTGCTGACGAGGCGGCCATCGATTTGACCCCCATGCTGGACATCGTGTTCATCATGCTGATCTTCTTCATCGTCACCACCTCGTTCGTCAAGGAGTCCGGCGTGGAGATCAACCGCCCGAGCGCCAGCACGGCCGAGACGGTGAAGAAGGGGAACATCATGGTCGCGGTCCGCGAGAACGGTCAGGTCTGGGTCGACAAACGGGTCGTCGAAGTGGGTGCCGTGCGCGCCAACATCGAGCGGCTGCGGGCGGAGAACCCGGAGAGCGCCGTGGTGATTCAGGCCGATACCGAGTCCCGTTCCGGGCTGGTGGTGCAGGTCATGGACCAGATCCGCATGGCCGGTGTCCAGAACATCTCCATCGCGGCGAGCAAGAGCAGCTGATGCCGGAGCGAGCCCTATGAGATACCTGATATCGTTGGCGGTCTCCTGCGTGGTGGTGTTCTTCCTGTTCCTGGGAATGAACAAGCTCATCACGCCGGATCACCGGGAGCTGACGGAGCGGGAGGACGTCACCATGACCGACTTCATCCGCCTCAAGCCTCAGGAGACCCTGCAAGAGAAACAACGGGAACTGCCCAAGCCGCCGCCCCCGAACCGCCCGCCGCCCCCGCCCGAGATGGAGGTGGCGAGCACGGACAGGCCGCAGATGGAGAGCTCCCCCATGGACATGCCCAAACTCGACATCCCGGTCAACATCGGTGGCGGCAACGCCCTGGGTGCCTACAGCACCGGTGGCGGTGGTGGCGGCATGGGTGGCAACAACGGCGCCATCCCGATGGCGACCTTCGAGCCCATGATGCCCCGCAAGGCGGCCCTGGCCGGTCTCGCGTCCGGCAAGGTACTGGTGGAGTTCACCGTCACCGAGCGCGGTACCGTGAGCAACATCCGCATCGTCAAGGAAGAGCCCCGCAGCTATGACCTCGGCAAGGCGGCACGCCAGACCATCGCCAAGTGGACCTTCAAGCCGGCCATGGTGGACGGCAAGCCGCAGGCCAGTCGCATGCAGCAAGAGATCGAGTTTGCGACCAACTAAGGAGGGTGGCGATGAAAAAGTTACATACCCTGATCCTCGCCCCGGTGGCCATGGCGGTGCTGCTCAGCACCGCCACCTGGGCCGCCGAACAACCCGCCCTGTCTGACCGCGCCTACCGCGCGGTCAACAAGGCCCAGGCGTTGATCACCGAGAAGAAATACGGCGAGGCCAATGCCAAGCTGCAGGAGGCGCTGTCCGGCGCCGGCGAGCGGGTCTACGACAAGGGGGTCATTTTGCAGACCCTGGGCTTCGTGGCGGCGCAGCAGGAGAAGTACGGTCAGGCGACCAAGTACTTCGCCGACGCCATCGCCACCGGCGGCCTGCCGCCCCCGGTGGCCCAGCAGGTGCGCTACAACCTAGCCCAGCTCTACATGGCGGAGGGGAACTTCAAGGGTTCCATCAACACCATGAAGGAGTGGTTCGCAAACCTCGGCAAGGACGAGAAGCCGACCCCGCACGCCTACATCACCCTGGCCAACGCCCATGTGCAGCTCAAGCAGTACCGGGAAGCCATTCCGGCAGTGGACAACGCGATCAAGCTCTCCGCGGGCAAGGCGCCGGAGTCCTGGTACCTGCTGAAGATGGCGGCCCACTACGAGCTGAAACAGTACAAGCCGGCCACCGAGGTGCTGACCGTCCTGGTGGACCGCTACCCGGAGAAGAAGAAGTACTGGACCCAGCTCTCGGCCATGCACATGCAGGCGGGCAACGATGCCAAGGCCCTGGCGGCACTGGAAGGGGCCTACAACCTCGGCATGCTGACCGAAGCCAACGAGTTGCAGCGGCTCGCCAACTACCTCGCCTTCGCCGGCATTCCCCACCGCGCCGCCCGCGTGATGGAGAAAGCCATGAAGGAAGGGCAGATCGAGAGCACCGCGGCCAACTACAAGACGCTCGCCAACTACTGGCATCAGGCCAAGGAGCTGGACCCGGCCATCGACACCCTGGCCAAGTCCTACAAGCTGGCCCCCAATGCCGAGCTGCAGCTCAAGATGGCGCGCATGATGATCCAGAGCAAGCGCTACCAGGATCTGGTGGCCTTCGCCGCCAAACCTGCCGCCAACGCCAGCGGCGAGCAGCGGGCGGACCTGAAGTTCCTGACCGGGGTCGCCTATTTTGAGCAGCAAAAGCCCAAGGAGGCGCTCTCCGCCTTCACTCAGGCTGCCCAGAACGGCAATGTCAGTGGTCGCGCTTCCCCCTGGATCAGCTTCTTGAAAGAGCAGCAGGGCGGCGCCGTCACCCAATAAAGCTGCGCGGCCCGGCTGGCGGGACGGGGATCTCCCCGACTCGGCATCCGGGCCGCGACACATCGACAAGGGGGTCACCCCGCAGATTGCCTTGGTGGCAATTGGCCGCTCTTCGGAGCGGTCTTTTTTATGGCACCGCCCCTGCCCTTTTCCCCCTCCTTCTCCTGATGCAAGGCACAAAAAAATCCGGAGCCTGGGCTCCGGATTGGGTCATTGCCTTGCGAGAGAACAGGCCATGCAAAGTGCCGGCCTGCCGCTCAAACGGTCATCAGTAGCTGCACACCAGCGTCCAGCTGCCGTCGCCCGCTCTGAGTTCGCTGCTGGCACAGCAGCCGGGACAACTCAGTAGTTGCATACCAGCTTCCAGCTGCCATCGCCCGCCTTGGGCTCGCTGCTGGTCCACCAGTTGGCCTGCCACACCGCCTTGCCGTTGGTCATGCGGTCGTTGCCATTGGCGTGATCCCCGCGCGGCCAGGTCGGATAGGCATTGTAGTCCGCCGGGTTGACGTTCTGGCTGGCACAGGTGGTGCCACCGCTGCCGCCGTCACCACCGCCACTGCTGCCCAGCACCGCCTCGGCCAGGGCCGGGAAGTCGAACTTCAGGCCTATGGTCTGGCTGCCGGCAATCAGGCGCATGCCACTCGGCACGCCGGCGGTCGGCAGGTAGTAGGTCATGGCCACTTCCACGTCGGTGCCCGGCGTCCAGGCTTTCCAGGCCGGCAGCGTCAGAGCCACCTTGTGGAAGTCCTTTTCATTGGCGATGCCGTCCGAGTTCTGGTTGCCACCGCTCTCCACCACTTTCAGCCCCATGCCGCTCTGGTCGGTGATGGTGTCTGAGGTGGAGGTGGGGACCAGGAACTCGATGCGGGTGCCACCCGGAATGGTCTGGGTCGACTTGTTGGTGAGCTTGAGGGTCGGGTTGATCGGGTAGTTGGAGTCCCCTTCCTTGAAGCCGGAGAGGCTCACGCCGATGTCGAGCTGGGCGGCCGGAGCCGGCAGATCATTCTGCTTCAGGGCCGCCTTGTCGGCCTTGCTGAACTTCTCGTAGGCGAGGCTGGTGAGGGTGCTGCCCATCACGTACTCGTTCTTCGCGGCGTCGAAGTCATAGTCCCCCGCCATCTCCCAGAACATGACGCCCCCGAGGCCCCGCTTGACGATGTAGTCGAGCTTGTGACCCATGGACTCTTCATCTTCGGTGGAGAGGAACACCTTCTTCTGCTCGTTCCAGAGCCAGGGCGCATGAGCCTTGTCGTCGTAGTAACGCACATACTGGCCTTGCATCACGTGGGCCGGGTTGTTGGGATCCAGACCCCAGGCCTGGCCGTAGCTCGGCAAGGTGGTGATGCCGAGGCTGGCGGCGTGCTCCAGGTTCTTGGCATGCCACATGGGCACGGCGCCGCCGCCAATCTCCTTGCCGTTCTTGTCAAGGTCATGCCAGATGTTGTCGATGCCCACCGCCCCGTTGCCGCACGGAATGGTGCTGCCACCGGTGCCCGGCTGGCAATCGCTCTGGCTCGGCAGCGCCGCCTTGCCACCCAGACCGTGGGTGCCACCGGTGACCCCCTGCCAGCCACGGGTGTAATAGGGCACCCCTATGTTGATCTTGCCCGCCGCCAGGGCACCACGGAAGTAGTGGGCCGCCCAGGCGGAGTTGAGATAGCCGATGCCGCCAAACTGGGCCTGGGTGTAGACACCCCACTGGGACAACTCGGGATCCGCCTTGTTGTCGAACAGGGCGGCGTTGTGACCGACGAAGTGGTTCCAGGCACCGTGGAAGTCATAGGTCATCAGGTTGACGTAGTCGAGGTACTGGGTGACCTGGAAGTTCTCCATGCCGCGCAGCAGGTAGGCCGAGGCCGGCGAGGCGATGGTCAGCATGTACTTGCGACCGTCCTCGGTGCCGGCGCTGTCGAGCTTGTTGCGCAGGGTCTTCATCAGCACTTCATAATTCGCAAAGAGCTTGCCGCGACACTGGTTGGAGAGCGGGAAGTCGTTGGGGTTGCCCGCATCCTTCATAGAGGTGGGGTACTCGTAGTCGATATCCACCCCATCGAAGCCGTACTGGCGGATGAAGCCCACGGCCGAGTCGGCAAAGGCGTTGATGCCGGCGGTGTTGACCGAGCAGTCGCCCTTGGTGGTGGCGGCGTAGAAGCCGCGGGTATCGGCCCAGCCCCCGACGGAGATGAGGGTCTTCACGTCCGGGTACTGCTTCTTGTACTTGGACAGCAGGTTGAAGTGACCCTTGTAGGCAAACTCCGGATCCATCTCGGCGCCCGGCACCCCGTTCCAGGTCAGCTTGGTGGCGGCGTCATCCACCTTGATGGTGTGACTCTGCTCGTCCACCGCCGCGAAGGCGTAGTTGATGTGGGTGATCTTGTCCCAGGGAATGTCGCTCACCAGGTAGGCGGGCAGGCCGTTCTTGCCGGTGCGCCAGGAGGTGAAATACCCGATGACGCGGCGGCCGTGGTCATCCCCCATGCACTCGCTGCCGTCGGCGCGGTAGATCTGGCGCACGTCGCAGGAGAGGTTGCCGCCGGTAGGGGGCAGGGCAGCTTCTTCCACCTGCACGTCCACCTGGGCCGACTCGCCAGAGAGGTTGGTCTTGTCGGTCGCCACCAGCTTGAGGCCGGTCAGCCCCTTGTTCTGGGGCGTCCAGCTCAGCTGCCAGGGGGCGCTGGTGTCCTCGCCCACCTTCTGGCCATTCACGAAGAGCTCGACCTTGGCGACGTCGTCATTGGCGTCGGTGACATTGCCGCTCACGGTGAGGGCGCGGCCCAGGGTCACCCTGGCGCCGGCGGCGGGGCTTGCGATGCTCACCCTGGGCGCCTCTGGCGCCACCACGGCGGCGACCTTGAAGCTCGAATCCGCCTCGCTCAGCACCTTGCCGTCTTTATCCAGCGCCCGGGCCTTGAGGGCGTGATTGCCCGCACCGGCGGCAGACCAGCTGGCACTCCAGGGAGAAGCCGTGGCGGTGGCCACCAGAGCGCCGTCGATGAGGTATTCCACCCGGGCGAGCGCCGTGACCGGGCCGCTCAGCGTCACCGCCAGGGCCACACTGGCCCCCTCGCTGACGCTGGCACCCACGGCGGGGGAGCCGATGGCGACGACCAGGGCCGGCGGCGGCACCTCGCCACCATACAGCTTCCAGGCATCGGCCCAGACGGTGCCGACCCCGGGCTCATAGTGGTAGGGGGACGCGCCGCACCAGCCGGAATAAGGGAATTCCTTGCATTCATAGAGGGCGCCTGCGTTGCTGACGATGTCGCCAGCCTTGTAGGCGGTGCCGGCCTGATAGGCGGGGTAAGCGGCCTGCGCCCAGGCAGGGACGGCCGCAAGGGCGACCAGCATGGCAAGCCTGCTGGGCCTCAAGATCTGTTGCATATTGTTATCTTCCTTGTTTTGTCTTGGCTTCAATACCGGGAAAAGCGCAATCGCAACAGGGAACAAGGGAGCGACAACAGGCCATGGACGGGCCACAAACCCTCAAGTCACCCTGGGTAACCCCGCTGTCTGGCCCGGATGGGACAGATCGGAGGCTTTGCGTCCCGGCATCACTGCCGGTTTGCCCTTTGCCTGGGTTCCGTGAGGAACGGCTCGAGTATAGGAAGCAAGTGACCACTGCTCAATCTTTATTCTCGAAGGAAAATATGTGAATGCTGGTCGCCTCACACTTTTCGCTCCCACCTGATGACAAATAGATCATCAATATCAAACTGTTAGCCACGTCAAAAAATGGCAGATGGGCTCCTTTGTCTCCTCATAATGTGCGTTGGTTCACTGGTCAGAGCTGCCAGAAATGTGACAATGCGCGCCCTTGGCCACGATGCCAAGGCTATGGAAACACTGGCAAAAATAAAAAAAGGAATACCCATGAAAGGAACACCTACCCTGCTGTCGCTGGCCGTGGGGCTCGCGCTCGCGTCCACCTCTCTCTACGCCGCCGGCTTCAGTTGCCCGGCCGACAGTGCCCTCACCCCCATCCCCGCCATCCAGGGCAGCGGCGACAAGAGCCCCCTCGTCCCGGACGATCAGTTCGAAAGCGCCCGGAGCGTCTCGGTCAAGGCGGTGGTCTCGGGTCTGGGGGAAAGCCTCAACAAGGGCTTCTACCTGCTGGATGTGCAGGGGGACGGCAACCCCGAGACGTCGGACGGCATTTTCGTCTACCTCAACGACAAGAACTTCGCCAGCAAGTACCCGGACATCCAGCCGGGCGCCCTGGTCTGTCTGGAGGCCAAGGTCGAGGAGTATTACGGCCACACCCAGCTCAAGCCCCTGTTTGACGGCAGCACGCCGCGCCTGACGACCCTGGCCCAGGGCGCCGCCCCGGCCGCCACGGCGCTGCGGGTACTGGAGGGGGAAACCCTGGCCCGAGCCCTGGAGCGTCACGAAGGGATGCGGGTACGCCTTGACGCCGACAGCGCCCTCAAGATAAGCCGCAACTTCAGCTACGACTATGCCGCCCGGCGCAACAACCTGGTGCTCGCTCACGGCGGCCCGCTGATGAAGCCGACCCAGCTCCATGTGGCGAGCAGCCCCGAGGCCGTGGCGCTGGCCGAGGCCAACGCCAGCAACCGGGTCTTCCTCGAGTCGGACGTCAAGGCGGGGGACGGCAAGATCCCCTGGCTGCCCGCCTGGGAGCCGGAGCAGGGTTACCTGCGCATCGGCGATGCCCCGGTCAATCTGGAGGCCATGGTCGGCTACAGCTACAACGAGTACCGCCTGATCGTGCCCCGGGATCAGACCATCACCGCGGGGGATCTGCTGCGGACCGGCGACAACGACCGCCAGAGCGCCCCGGCCCGCCTGGATGGCACTGACCTTCGCATCGGCAGCTTCAACGTGCTCAACTACTTCACCAGCCACTCCAGCGTGGGGGGCGCCCTCAACGTGCTCTGCGCGGATCAGGCGGATGCGGACAGCGCCAAGGGCTGCAACCGCGGCGCCAAGAGCCTGGAAGAGTTCCAGTTGCAGCGCGCCAAGATCGTCAACGCCATCACCGAGATGGACGCCGACCTGCTCGGCCTGATGGAGATGGAGAACAACGGCTTTGACGAGCACGCCGCCCTCCACGATCTGGTGGAGAGCCTCAACGCCAGGCAGAAGGAGGCGAGCAAGCACTACGCCTTCGTCACCCTGCCCAAGGCCCTGCTCACGGAGGATCGCTTCTTTGGCGGCGACGCCATCATGGTGGCCATGATCTACCGCCCCGCCCTGCTCACCCCGAGCGGGGATGCCGACGTCATCCCCCTGCCCCAGCAGCGCTACACCACGGGCGGCGTCACCAAGAGCGCCGGTCAGCGGGACTCCCTGGTCCAGCGCTTCACCGTGGCGGGCAGCGACGCCCCCCTGACCCTGGTGGTCAACCACCTCAAGTCCAAGGGGTCGGGCTGCTATGAGAACGGGGATGGCAAGACGGAGCCTGCGGATCTGCAGGGCAAGTGCACCGAGTTTCGGGTGAGCGCCGCCAAGGTGCTGGGGGAGGCGGTGAGCAAGATGCCGGGCCAGGTGCTGCTGGTGGGGGACTTCAACTCCTACGCCAAGGAGGATCCCATCCGGGTGCTGACCGACTATGCGCCGGTCGCGGGGGAGCGCCAGATCCGCTCCGCCTCCCACACCTACATCGGCGACAAGCCCTATGAGCAGATGGGCCAGACGGTGGCCAAGGGTTACGGCCTGGTGGATCTGAACGTCAAGTTCAACCAGGAGAAGGCCATCTCCTACAGCTACGAGGCCGAGCTCGGCACCCTGGACTACGCCCTCGCCAACCCGGCGCTGGCTGACAAGGTGGTGGCGGTGGCCGACTGGCACATCAACTCCTTCGAGAGCAACCTGTTCGAATATGGCAGCGCCTACACCGGCGACCTCATCAAGTCGGACAACCCCTTCAGCGCCTCAGACCACGACCCCGTCATCGTCGATCTCAAGCTCAAGGAAGCGAGCAAGGGGGGTGGCGGCGCCATGGGCGCCCTGCTGCTGGCCCTGTTGCCGCTCGCCTGGCGGCGCCGTCGCTAAGACGCGGCATCCTCGATGCCAGGTGCAAAGCCCGCGATGATCGCGGGCTTTTTTTGTGCCAGGGCCATTTGAAAAACAAATGCAAAGGGCCACATCATGGGATTAATAAATACCTTGTTGCCCCACCCCGCCCCTTTCCCGGAGGGCTGGCACCCTGCCGACGGTGAAACCCGGTGCTGACATCAGGGGCCGGATAGCGTATCCCGCAGGTTGCCGAACGAACCAACCACCGCGCGGCAGAGGATGGCATCGCGCAGCCCGCGCCATGGCCATGGCGGCATCAGCGCCAATCCCCACCCTCACCCCCGTCAGCGGCGGCCAGAGCCGCTGATGCCCTCGCGGACAGGGTGAAGCGCCATTTGCCAGACAAATGCAAAGGGCGAGATCATGGGAAATCCAAATGACAGGCAAACAAAAGGCTATGTCCCAATTACGTGTTGCATCGGGTGCCCTAGCGCCTCATGCAAACACATCTTGGTATTTACCTCCCTGCCGTAACGTTCCAGCATCCTGCGCCAGCCCAGATAATTCCTCAGGTAGTGGGTTGCGACTCCATGGAATCGTTCCATCCACTCCTTCAACCGCCGGTGATATCCGTTCACATGCTGGATGTGGTATGCCCCAATGACTCGCTCACCTCGACGGTTGTACACCACCTGATGTGTTATGCCCCGCGCTTGGCTGAAACTGGCATA